>NZ_JBHUXV010000045.1:0-69199 GCF_042669125.1 Streptomyces sp. NPDC057253
GCATCGGTGCCGGGCCCCTTCGGGCGGCGGGTCAGCGTCGCTGTCGCAACCCTACATGAAAATGGTTCCCATTTGCCAGCGGGAGTCCGTCAGAGCGCCAGCCCCGTCAGCACCAGCACCCGCTCGTACGTGTAGTCGTCCATCGCGAACTTCACGCCCTCGCGGCCCACACCGGACTGCTTGGCACCGCCGTACGGCATCTGGTCGGCCCGGTAGGAGGGGACGTCACCGATCACGACGCCGCCGACCTCGAGCGCCCGGTGGGCACGGAAGGCGGCCTGGAGGTCGTGGGTGAACACGCCCGCCTGGAGGCCGTACTTGGAGGCGTTGACGGCCGCGAAGGCCGCGTCCTCGCCGTCCACCTTCTGCACGGTGAGGACCGGTCCGAAGACCTCCTCGCAGGAGATCGTGGTGTCGGCCGGGACGTCGGTGAGGACCGTCGGCGCGTAGGAGGCGCCGTCGCGGTCGCCGCCCGTGAGCAGGGTGGCGCCGGCCTCGACGGCCTCCTTGACCCACGACTCGACGCGCTTGGCGGCGTCCTCGCTGACCAGCGGGCCGACGTCGGTCTTGTCGTCGGAGGGGTCACCGGTCACCTGGGCCTCGACGGCGGCGACGATCCGCGGCAGCAGCCGGTCGTACACCGACGCGTCGGCGATGACCCGCTGCACCGAGATGCAGGACTGGCCGCCCTGGTAGTTGGAGAAGGTCGCGATGCGGGTCGCGGCCCAGTCCAGGTCCTCGTCGGAGGCGTAGTCGCCGAGCACGACCGCGGCGCCGTTGCCGCCCAGCTCCAGCGTGCAGTGCTTGCGCGGCACCGAGTCCATGATCGCGTAACCGACCTTCTCGGAACCGGTGAAGGAGATCACCGGCAGGCGCTCGTCCTGGACAAGGGCGGCCATCCGGTCGTTCGGGACCGGGAGGATGCTCCAGGAACCGGCGGGCAGCTCGGTCTCGGCCAGCAGTTCGCCGATGACGAGGCCCGAGAGCGGGGTGGCCGGGGCGGGCTTCAGGATGATCGGCACTCCGGCCGCGATCGCGGGGGCGATCTTGTGGGCGCAGAGGTTGAGCGGGAAGTTGAAGGGCGCGATCCCGAGCACGACCCCCTTCGGGAAGCGCCGGGTCAGCGCGAGGCGGCCCTGACCACCGAGGTCGGTGTCGAGGCGCTGCGCCTCACCGCCGTTGAAGCGCCGGGCCTCCTCGGCCGCGAACCGGAACACCGACACCGCGCGGCCTACCTCGCCGCGGGCCCACTTGACCGGCTTGCCGTTCTCGGCGGAGATCAGCCGCGCGATCTCCTCGGTGCGCTCGACGAGCCGACGGCTCACATGGTCCAGGGCGGCGGCGCGCACGTGCGCGGGGGTGGCGGCGAACGTGTCCCGTACGGCGTACGCGGCGGCCACGGCCTCCTCGGTCTGCGCGTCGGTCGGCAGGGCGGCCCGGCCGACGAGCCGGCCGTCCCACGGGGAGGTGACGTCGAAGGTGTCCTCGCCGGTGACCTGGCGGCCGGCGAGCCAGAAGGCGTGGGTGGAAGTCATGCCCCCCACGGTAGGTGCGGGAGGCCGGGATCGAATTTGTCCGGGGTGTAGCAGTCCGGTGAACCGGCACTCCAGCCCGGCCAACGGCTACGGCCGACGGCTATTCCGTCGCGGTCGCCTTCAGGGCCAGCCACAGCTCCATCCGTACGTCCGGATCGTCCAGGGAGCGGCCCAGGATCTCCTCGACCCGGCGCATCCGGTAGCGCAGGGTGTGCCGGTGGACGCCGAGGTCGGCGGCGGCCGCGTCCCACTGGCCGTGCCGGGAGAGCCAGGCCCGCAGGGAGGCGACCAGGTCGCCGCGGCCGGTCGCGTCGTGTTCGTACAGGGGCCGCAGCAGGCTGTCCGCGAACGCCTTGACCGCGTCGTCGGAGAGCAGCGGCAGCACGGACCCGGAGGCCAGCTGTTCGTGCTCGCAGTACAGCCGGCCCCGGCGCCGGGCGACCGACAGGGACTGCTCGGCCTGCTTGTATCCCGCCGCGGCGGCGATCGGCCCGACCGGGGCGGAGACCCCGATCACCAGCTCGTCCTCCTCGTGCACCGCGACCGGCCGCCCCTGGGGCCCCGCACCGTTGCGCGATGTCGCCTCGCGTGCGGCGCCGGCCCGCGAGGCCTCCAGTGCCGTCGCGTGGTCCGCGCACGCGGCCACCGCGGCCCCGCCGTCCGCGGCCAGCACCACCAGCCGCTGCCCCTCCCCGTCCCCCTCGGGCACGACCAGCACGGCCTCCCCGGCCCGCGCGGCGGCCGACTCGACGATCTCGGTGAGCGCGGCGAGCGGATCGCCGGGCCCGCCGACGGCCGCGGGGCCCGCCGTGGCGGCCTTCGCGTCCAGGTGCGCGTGCGAGTCGACGGACATCCGCACCGCCGCCGGTTCGGCGACGATCAGCCGGAAGGGCGCGTCCAGGAGCCCGCCGTAGAGGTCGCCCGCGACCGTGCGCGCGTGCTCCGGCTCCCCGGCCAGCAGCATCTTCAGTACGGCGGCGCCGATCCGCTGCTCCGCGGCGTGCAGGGAGCGCGAGCGCTCGGTGGTCAGGGTGAGCAGCGCGATCGCCGAGTGCACCGCGTACCGCTCGGCGGTGCCGAGGGCGGCGGCCGTGCCGACCGCGAGCGCGGCGCGCGGCCGGCGTCCGGTGCCCAGGCTGTGCAGTTCGACCCGGTCGTCGTCCTCGGGGCCCCCGACCACCGAGGAGGCGGGTGCGGGCCGCTCCCGCAGCCGTTCCACGTCGGCGGTGATCCGCGCCGCCCGGCGGCCGGCCCACTCCGGGGCGGTGGCGACGACGGCGCCCGAGGCGTCGTAGAGCGCCGTCCAGCCGTCCACCTGGGAGGCGAGCGCGGCGAGCAGCCCCTCCGGGCCGTCGGTCAGGGCCTGTCGGGTGAGCTCGCGCTGGGCGGCGAAGCCCGCGGTGACGGAACGGTACTGGTCGGCCGCGATCGCCGCGGAGACCGCCTTGCTGATGGCGAGGAAGGGGGTGCGGCGCGGCACTTCGAGCAGCGGCAGCCCCTCGTCGCGGGCGGCGTCGACGAGGGCCGCGGGGATGTCCTCGTAGTTCACGCCGACGGCGAACCCGAGCCCGACGACCCCCGCCCCGGCCAGCCGCTTCACATACCGCCGCATGGCCTCGGGGTCCTCCGCGTCCAGCTTCAGCGCGGTGATCAGCAGCAGCTCGCCGCCCTCCATGTAGGGCACGGGATCGGCGAGTTCGCTGACGTGCGCCCAGCGGACGGGGACGTCCAGCCGGTCCTCGCCCGCGCGCACGGTCAGCTTGAGCGCGGAGTGGTGGACGAGCGAGGCGAGGGTGGGAGGCATGGGGCCTGGGACCTTCGGAGAGGTGGATCTCGGGTGCTCGGGTGCTCGTGCTCGGATGTGAGCGGTGTGATCTTTTGGCCGCCGTGTATGAACGGCCTGTGAGGATTCTGCCTCACTGTACGGTCCTCAGGTCACCTCAACCCCGCAGATCCACCAGCAGCGGCGGCGCGTGCTCCCCCTTCACGCTGGTCAGGGACAGCACCGCGTGCCCCGGCGGCACCCCGTGCGCGAGCTCGGAGGCGGACCAGCGCTCCCGCTCGACCTGCCGCACGGTCACCGCCCGGGCGGTCGGCGCCTTGCCGGTGATGACCTGGCGCACGGCGTGCAGCACCTTGCCGGCCGGGGTCTCCGCGATGATCTGCCGGTCGGTGACGTCCCGGGCCTCGATCCACTCCTTGCCCCACACCTCGGCGAAGTCCTGCCCGTCCCACGGGGTGAGCCCCGACAGCGCCATCCGGCAGCCGGTGGCGCCGAGGAGGGGTCCGCGCAGGGGCCTGGGCACGTCGTCCAGGGTCCGCAGGGTCAGCACGACGCCGGCGTTGCCGGACCGCAGCCGCTGGATGCCCCGCACGGCCTCCGGTGTCACGACCCCCGTGGCGTCGTCGAGGACCAGGCAGGCGAACAGCGACCGGTCCTCGCGCACCGCGACACTCGCCGTGAACTGCGCGAGCACCAGCCGCGCCAGCATCCGGGAGGCGTCGGCGTGCCCGCGCTGGGGCAGGTCGATGCGCACCCGCACCGGATGGTCGAGGGCCTTCAGCGAGAACGGCCGGGACTGCCCGGACGTGTCGAAGAACCCGGCAAAGGCGGGCCGGTCGAGCAGCGCGACCCGGTCCGCGAGGATGCCCCCCACGTCTCCCGGATTCCCCATCTGCCGCTCCCGCGCGTCGAGTTCGCGCAGCAGTGCGTCCTGCCCGGAGTCCTCCAGGCCCTTGCGCAGCGCGGCCAGCGGCGCGGGCGCGCCGTCGAGCAGCTGCCGCAGCTCCGGTACGGAGGGGAAGCGGCCGTGCACCGACCGGAACGGTCCGAGCAGCTGGGCGAGCACGGTGGTGGAGCGCCGGGTGTCGCCCCCCTGGTGCGGCTCGGCGAGATCCCCGACGAGCGCCTCCGCGAGCACGGCGGCGGCCTCGTCGGGGTCGGTGGTGCCGCCGTAGAGGTCGAGGTCGTACACCGACTCCGGATTCCCGATCTGTACGACGACGTCGTAGGCGTCGGCCGGTCCGAGCCCCGCGCCCGCCGCGCCGACCACCACGACGGCGGCCCGGCCGGCGAGGGCGTGCAGGCACAGGGACTCGGCGAGCGGCCTGACGACGGTCCCGGTCTTCCCGGACCCGGCCGGTCCGACGGCGAGCAGCGAGGTCCCGAGCAGTTCGGGGGCGAGCCCCAGCCCGGTGCCCCGGTAGGCGTACGGATTGCGGGCGTCGTCGGCGGTGGTGCCGAGCCGCACCTGCCCGGTCACCAGGTCGTGCCGGGCGAGCCGGCCGGGGAGGTCGCGGGCGCCGGAGGGGTGCAGACAGGCGGCGGCGCCGTCCTTCAGGACGGTGCTGGTGAACGTGGCGAGACTGAACCGCCCACTGCGCACGCCCTGCCACGCCCGGAGGATCCGAGCATGATCCACATCCCGCATCACCCCGGCCCTGACCTCCCCGGCAAGCCGCTCCGCGGCCTCGACGGCACCGGCGGCGCGGAGCTGGGGGTACTCGGCGGGGTCCTCGGCCGGAGCGGGGGCGGGCTGGTGCTGCGGTGGCCTGCGGTGCAGGCGGGGAGTGACGAAGCGGCGCCACACCTCGCCCCAGCGCCCGAGCTTGCCCACCGCGGCCATGATGACCAGGGCGACCAGCAGCTCGTATCCCTTGTAGACGACGAAATTCCAGGTCTCGTCGCTGGTGTAGCGCCAGGAGTCGGGCACCAGCAGCTTGAACGGCAGCGCCCACCAGCCTCCCAGATAGCCGTTCTGGAGAAGCGACCACACGAGCCAGCCGACCAGGAACGCGATCAGTGCTCCGCTCAGCAGCTGCCGGCTGGGCACCTGGTCGGGCTCCTCGGCCGGGCGGGGCCGGTACCCGAAGCGCCACACCCCCGGCACCGCCTCCGGCCGGGGCGTCCGCAGCCAGGTCAGGAAGGCGGAGCCGTCCGGCGGCGGCACCGAGGGCGCCTCCGTGGGCCTCGGTGGCACGGCGGAGCGTGCTCGTGGCACAGGATTCGCATGCGTACCCCGCGCGTCCTGCGTCCCGTCGCTGTCCATCGCCTCTGCTCCCTGACCAGCCGTTCCGTCCACCGTCAGCGGTCAATCTAACGCGCCCGCAAGGGGAGTTCACCGATTGCGCGGCCGAGGCGTCACACCGCCGCGGAAACCGGCTATGTCCACCACGGACAACCGGCCGCTCGGACAACGCCCACATGGAGCATGCCCACCCCACCCGCCCCGTCCTAGCCTGCGAGAAAAGACTGGACAGAGTCCGCGAAATCTCCGCCCGCAACACCCCAGGAGCCCCTCATGACCGCACTTCCGCAGGAGCGCCGCCTCGTCACCCCCATCCCCGGCCCCAAGTCGCAGGAGCTCCAGGCCCGCCGCCTCGCCGCGGTCGCGCAGGGTGTGGGGTCCGTGCTGCCCGTGTTCACGGCGCGCGCGGGCGGCGGGATCATCGAGGACGTCGACGGGAACCGGCTCATCGACTTCGGTTCGGGCATCGCCGTGACCTCCGTCGGCGCCTCCGCCGAGGCCGTCGTACGCCGGGCCTCCGCCCAGCTCGCCGACTTCACCCACACCTGTTTCATGGTCACCCCCTACGAGGGCTACGTGGAGGTCGCGGAGGCGCTGGCCGAGCTGACCCCGGGCGACCACGCCAAGAAGTCCGCCCTGTTCAACTCCGGCGCCGAGGCCGTCGAGAACGCCGTCAAGATCGCCCGGGCGTACACCAAGCGCCAGGCCGTCGTCGTCTTCGACCACGGCTACCACGGCCGCACCAACCTCACCATGGCGCTGACCGCGAAGAACATGCCGTACAAGCACGGCTTCGGTCCGTTCGCGCCCGAGGTGTACCGCGTCCCCGTCGCCTACGGCTACCGCTGGCCGACCGGTCCCGAGAACGCCGGCCCCGAGGCCGCCGCGCAGGCCATCGACCAGATCACCAAGCAGGTCGGCCCGGAGAACGTCGCCGCGATCATCATCGAGCCGGTCCTCGGCGAGGGCGGCTTCATCGAGCCCGCCAAGGGCTTCCTGCCCGCGATCAGCGAGTTCGCCAAGGCCAACGGCATCGTCTTCGTCGCCGACGAGATCCAGTCCGGCTTCTGCCGCACCGGCCAGTGGTTCGCCTGCGAGGACGAGGGCATCGTCCCGGACCTGATCACCACCGCCAAGGGCATCGCCGGCGGCCTCCCGCTCGCCGCCGTCACCGGCCGCGCCGAGATCATGGACGCGGCCCACGCGGGCGGCCTGGGCGGCACCTACGGCGGCAACCCGGTCGCCTGCGCCGGTGCGCTCGGCGCCATCGAGACGATGAAGGAGCTCGACCTCAACGGGAAGGCGAAGGCGATCGAGGCGACCATGAAGGCCCGCCTCACCGCCATGGCCGAGAAGTTCGACGTGATCGGGGACATCCGCGGCCGCGGCGCCATGATCGCCATCGAGCTGGTCAAGGACCGTACGACCAAGGAGCCGAACCCGGAGGCGACCGCCGCGCTCGCCAAGGCCTGCCACCAGGAGGGGCTGCTGGTCCTGACCTGTGGCACCTACGGCAACGTCCTGCGCTTCCTGCCGCCGCTCGTCATCGGCGAGGACCTGCTGAACGAGGGCCTCGACATCATCGAGCAGGCCTTCACCCGCATCTGACGTCACAGGCCCCTCATCCCTTGGGATTCCGGGGCTGCGGTGGCGAGCGGCAGAGGGTGTGAAGAAGGTGTGCGAGGTGGTGGTGAGGATGGGATTCTGGGTGTTGTACGCCGTCCCCCTGCCGTAGGTTCTAACCCAGATGAGAGATACACCCCGCCCACAGGGGACTGTGGGCGACACCAGGCCGGGGCCTCCCCAGCTTCGACCTGGTCGTGCCCTCGCGCACACAACCGGAGCTTCCGGCTCTGGATCTCCTCACCGATCGGACAGTCGCCCGCCCCAAACCCCCCGGGGCGGCCGACCAACCGATCTGATCGGCCGCCCCGGAACCACCCCCCCTGTTCCGGGGCGGCCGGCCTTCCTCATCCTCCTTCTCGGAATTCCGGCCCTCCTCTTCGCCCTGATCACCTGGCAGGTCGTCGAGGACGGGCCGCTTCTGCGTGTCGACCGCCGGGTCAGCCGGGCGCTGATCCACCCGGACCGCCTCTCGGCGGCTCTGTCCGACCTGGGCAATGTCGAGATCGCGGTCCCGGTCCTGGTGGTGGCGATCCTCTTCTCGGCCTGGCGGGGCCGCCGTGCCGGTACAGACCGGTGGTGGTTCCCGCCCCTCGCGGCGGCCGTCCTGATGGCCCTGGTCCCGGCCCTGATCGTGCCGCTCAAGGAACTCACCGACCGCCCGGGCCCCCCGCCCCTGCCGCCCGCGACCGGCTACTTCCCCTCCGGCCACACCGCCACGGCCGCCGTCGCCTACGGCACCGCCACCCTCCTCGTCCTCCCCTGGCTCCGCACACCCCGACTCCGCCGCACCCTCGTCATCGCCTACGGCCTCCTCGTCCTCGGCGTCTCCTTCGGCCTGGTCCGCCACGGCTGGCACTGGCCCCTGGACGTCCTCGCCAGCTGGCTCCTCTGCACGGACCTCCTCCTCGCCCTATGGCTCCTCCTGGCCCGACACAGCCGCCGCTGAAGCCCTGGGGACACCGGGACATACGCGCCGGCCAACTCCTCCACAGAGACCCCCTCCTCACCCCGCGACTCCTCCCGGCCCGACACAGCCCCCGCCAAAGCCCCGGGGACACCGGGACATACGCGCGCCCGACACTTCCACAGAGACCCCCTCCTCACCCCGCGACTCCCCCCGGCCCGACACAGCCCCCGCCAAAGCCCCGGGGACACCGGGACATACACGCCGACCGACACCTCCGCAGAAACCCCCTCCTCACCCCGCGACTCCCCCCGCCCCGACACAGCCGCCGCTGACCCCCTGGCCACACTGGGCATGGTCGCTGCCGGCGGGGGACGCCCGCAGCGCCGCACTCCCACTGTGCACAGGGCGGTCCGGTCCGTCGGCCGCACGGGCGGCCGACGACGGCGTCGTGGTGCGTCGGGTCAGCCGTCCGTCTCCGTCGCCAGGCCCGCCGCCGCCTCGTGCATCGCCAGTTCGAGCAGTGCCGGGTCGGTGAGCGTGCCCGAGCCGTCCGGGGGGACCAGCCAGCGCACCCCGCCGCCGGCCACCCGGCCCGGATACGGCACCACGATCCAGGTACCGGCCCCCGCCGTGCGGATCCCGGTGCCCAGCCAGCGGGCCGCCGTGCCCGGCGGCACGAAGAAGCCCATCCGCGCGTCGCCGAAGTCGACGAGCACCGGGCCGAGCTGGTCGAGGATGCGGGTGAGGACGTCGAGCGTCGGATAACCGAGCTCGCCCGGCAGGATCAGGACGTCCCAGGCCTTGCCCGCCGGCAGCAGCGCCACCCCGAGGGGGTTGCGTTCCCACTCCCAGCGGCAGGCCTCCGGATCCGGTGCGACGGATGCCAGCCACTCGACCGCCGTCTTCGCCCCACTCATGAGAAGACCTCCCTTTCTCTCGTCGACGCTGTTCGCGTCACGAGGGAGAGGAAGGTCCCCTGTCAGGCATTACGCGGGTTCCGACCACCCGTTGGAGTGAATCAGATCACATACGATCGTTCAGCTGTCGAATCCCAGACCGAGCTTGTCCATCGTCCTGAGCCACAGGTTGCGCCGCCCCCCGTGCGAGTCGGCGCGCGCCAACGACCACTTGGTCAGCGCGATGCCGGTCCAGGCGAACGGCTCCGGCGGGAAGGGCAGCGGCTTCTTGCGGACCATCTCCAGCGCGGTCCGCTCGGTCCGCTCCCCCGCCAGCAGGTCCAGCATCACGTCCGCGCCGAACCGGGTCGCGCCCACGCCGAGGCCCGTGTACCCGGCCGCGTAGGCGACCTTGCCCTGGTGGGCGGTGCCGTAGAACGCCGAGAAGCGCGAGCAGGTGTCGATCGCGCCGCCCCACGCGTGGGTGAAGCGGACGCCCTCCAGCTGCGGGAAGCAGGTGAAGAAGTGTCCGGCGAGCTTGGCGTAGGTCTCCGGCCGGTCGTCGTACTCGGCGCGCACCCGGCCGCCGTACGGGTAGACGGCGTCGTAACCGCCCCACAGGATCCGGTTGTCGGCGGAGAGCCGGAAGTAGTGGAACTGGTTCGCCGAGTCCCCGAGCCCCTGCCGGTTCTTCCAGCCGACCGACGCGAGCTGCTCCTCGCTCAGCGGCTCGGTCATCAGCGCGTAGTCGTAGACCGGCACGGTGTACGCCCGCACCCGCTTGACCAGGCTCGGGAAGATGTTGGTGCCGAGCGCGATCTGCCGGGCGCGGACGGAGCCGTACGGCGTGCGGACGGCCATGCCGGCGCCGTACGGCTTCAGGGTGAGCGCGGGGGTGTGCTCGTAGACGCGGACACCGAGCCGCAGGCAAGCCCGCTTCAGACCCCAGACCAGCTTGGCCGGGTTGAGCATGGCCACGCCTCTGCGGTCCCACAGTCCGGCCTCGAAGGTGGGCGAGGCGACCTGCTCGCGCACCGCGTCCGCGTCCAGGAAGTCGATGCCGTCGGCGAGGCCCTTGTCCTGGAGCTCCTCGTACCAGTCGCGCAGCTCCCACGCCTGGTACGTCTCCGTCGCCACGTCGATCTCGCCGGTGCGCTCGAACTCGCAGTCCAGGTCGTGCCGGGCGACCGCCTTCTCGATCTCGTCGAGGTTGCGGGCGCCCAGCTCCTGGAGTCTGTGGATCTCACCCGGCCAGCGGGTCAGCCCGTTGGGCAGGCCGTGGGTGAGGGAGGCGGCGCAGAAGCCGCCGTTGCGGCCGGAGGCGGCCCAGCCCACCTCGCGGCCTTCCAGCAGGACGACATCCCGCCCGGGATCGCGCTCCTTGGCGTTGAGCGCGGTCCACAGCCCGCTGTAGCCGCCTCCGACGACCAGCAGGTCGCAGGTCTCGGCGCCGGTGAGGGCGGGCTCGGGGCGGGGCCGACCGGGGTCGTCCAGCCAGTACGGAACCGGCTGTGCTTCGGAAAGTGCCTTGGTCCAACGGCTCATGGCGCTCGGGGCCATGATTTCAACTCCCTACAGGGGGTTCTTGAAACGGTCTTGAAGGGTTGTGGAAAAAGGCTTATGCCTTTTGCCTGTTACGGCGGTTGCCGATGACCATCGAGGCCAGGACCAGAAGGACCGCGACCAGGAACATGGCCGTACCGATGACATTGATCTGGACGGGCGTGCCGCGCTGTGCCGAACCCCAGACGAACATGGGGAAGGTGACGGTCGAGCCCGCGTTGAAATTGGTGATGATGAAATCGTCGAAGGAGAGCGCGAAGGCGAGCAGCGCGCCCGCCGCGATTCCGGGGGCCGCGATGGGCAGGGTCACCCGGAGGAAGGTCTGGACGGGACTCGCGTACAGATCCCGGGCCGCCTCCTCCAGGCGCGGGTCCATCGACATCACGCGCGCCTTGACGGCGACGACGACAAAGCTGAGGCAGAACATGATGTGGGCGATCAGGATCGTCCAGAAACCCAGCTGGGCACCCAGGTTGAGGAACAGGGTGAGCAGCGAGGCCGCCATGACGACCTCGGGCATCGCCATCGGGAGGAAGATCAGCGAGTTCACGGTGCCCCGCGCGCGGAACCGGTAACGGACCAGCGCGAAGGCGATCATGCTGCCGAGGACGGTCGCGCCGATCGTCGCCCAGAACGCGATCTGGAGGCTGATGGAGAGCGAGCCGCACATGTCGGCGACCCCGCAGGGGTCCTTCCAGGCGTCCGTGGAGAACTGCTGCCACTGGTAGTTGAAGCGGCCCTTGGGTTTGTTGAAGGAGAACACCGTGACGACGACGTTCGGAAGGAGAAGATATCCGAGCGTGATCAGTCCGGCGATGACGACGAGGTTGCGCTTGAGCCAGTTGACGAAGGTCATTTAAACCAGATCCTCCGTGCCGGACCTACGGATGTAGAGCGTGACCATGAAGAGAATCGCGGCCATCAGGATGAAGGAGAGGGCCGCGGCCGTCGGATAGTCCAGGATCCGCAGGAACTGCGTCTGGATGACGTTTCCGACCATGCGGGTGTCCGTGGAGCCGAGCAGGTCCGCGTTGACGTAGTCACCGGCCGCCGGGATGAAGGTCAGCAGCGTGCCGGAGACCACGCCCGGCATCGACAGCGGGAAGGTGACCTTGCGGAAGGTGGTGACCGGCTTGGCGTAGAGATCGCCCGCCGCCTCGTGCAGCCGGCCGTCGATGCGCTCCAGTGAGGTGTAGAGCGGCAGGATCATGAACGGCAGGAAGTTGTACGTCAGACCGCAGACCACCGCGAGCGGTGTGGCGAGGACGCGGTCGCCGGACGTCCAGCCGAGCCAGCTGGTGACGTCCAGGACGTGCAGGGCGTTGAGGGCGCCGACGACCGGGCCGCCGTCCGCGAGGATCGTCTTCCAGGCGAGGGTGCGGATCAGGAAGCTGGTGAAGAAGGGCGCGATCACCAGGACCATGATCAGGTTCCGCCAGCGTCCCGCGCGGAACGCGATCAGATACGCCAGCGGATATCCCAGCACCAGACAGAGGATCGTCGCGGCACCGGCGTACAGGATCGACCGCAGGAACTGCGGCCAGTACTCGGACAGCGCGTCCCAGTAGGTGGCGAAGTGCCAGGTGACCTTGTAGCCCGTCTCCAGGGAGCCCGTCTGCACGGACGTGGAGGCCTGGTAGATCATCGGCAGGGCGAAGAAGACCAGCAGCCAGAGGATGCCGGGCAGCAGCAGCCAGTACGGCGTGAAGCGGCCTCTCCTGCGTGGGGGCTTCTTCTCGGGCGCGGTCGGTGAGAGAGGCGGCGGCGCCTCGGTGAGCGTCGCCATCAGACCGTCGCCTCTTCCTGGATGCCGGCGTCGATGTCCTGGGCCGCGTCCAGACCGAAGGTGTGCGCCGGGTTCCAGTGCAGGACGACCTCGGCGCCGGGCACCAGCCGGGCGTCGCGGTCGATGTTCTGGGCGTAGACCTCGAACTCCGGACAGACGGGGCTGTCGATGACGTACTGCGTGGAGACGCCGATGAAGGAGGAGTCGGCGATCGTGCCGGTGATGCGGTTGCGGCCCTCGGGGATCTCCCCGGCCTGGTCCGCGTGCGTGAGCGAGATCTTCTCGGGACGCACACCGACGAGCACCTTGCCGCCGGTCGCCGTGGGCCCGGCGTACCGCGCCTCGGGCAGCACCAGCTTGCCGCCGCCCGCCTTCAGGACGATCTCGCCGCCGCTCTTCGAGTCGACCTCGGCCTCGATGAGGTTGGAGGTGCCGAGGAAGTTGGCGACGAAGGTGGTCTGCGGGTTCTCGTACAGGTCGGTCGGCGAACCGAGCTGCTCGACACGGCCCGCGTTCATCACGGCGACCGTGTCGGCCATGGTCATGGCCTCCTCCTGGTCGTGCGTGACGTGCACGAAGGTGATGCCGACCTCGGTCTGGATGCGCTTGAGCTCCAGCTGCATCTGGCGGCGCAGCTTGAGGTCGAGGGCGCCGAGCGGCTCGTCGAGCAGGAGCACCTTGGGCGTGTTGATCAGGGCTCTCGCCACCGCCACCCGCTGCTGCTGGCCGCCGGAGAGCTGGTGCGGTTTCTTGCGCGCCTGCTCCCCCAGCTGGACGAGCTCCAGCATGTCCTCGACCTGCTTCTTCACCGACTTGATGCCGCGCCGGCGCAGACCGAAGGCGACGTTCTCGAAGATGTCGAGGTGCGGGAAGAGGGCGTAGGACTGGAAGACGGTGTTCACCGGCCGCTTGTAGGGAGGCAGCCGGGTGACCTCCTGGTCGCCGAGGTGCACGGTGCCCGTGGTGGGCTCCTCCAGGCCGGCGATCATGCGCAGGGTGGTGGTCTTGCCGCAGCCGGAGGCGCCGAGCAGGGCGAAGAAGGAGCCCTGGGGCACGGTCAGGTCCAGCGGCTGTACGGCGGTGAAGCCGTTGTCGTACGTCTTGCTGATGCCGGAGAGGCGGACGTCTCCGCTGGTGTCGGTGTTCTTGTTCGTCACGGTGATCACGCCCCAGTCAGCTTCGCGAACTTCTCTTCAAAGGCCGTCTCTTCCTTCGAGCTCAGTGAGCGGAAGGCGTGCGACTTCGCGGCCATGGCCTTGTCGGGGATGATCAGCGGGTTGTTCGCCGCATCCTTGTCGATCTTCGCCAGCTCGGGCTTCACCCCGTCGACGGGAGAGACGTAGTTGATGTACGCGGCGAGCTCGGCGGCCGGCTTCGGCTCGTAGTAGAAGTCGATGAGCCGCTCGGCGTTCGTCTTGTGACGGGCCTTGTTGGGGATCAGCATGTTGTCGGTCGACGTCATGTATCCGCTCTCGGGGATGATGAAGTCGATGTCCGGGCTGTCCGCCTTCAGCTGGACGACGTCACCGGCCCAGGCGATACAGGCCGCGAAGTCGCCGCTGGTCAGGTCGGAGGTGTAGTCGTTGCCGGTGAAGCGGCGGATCTGCCCCTTGTCGACGGCCTTCTGGAGCCGTGCGATCGCCGCGTCGTAGTCGTCGGCGGTGAACTTCGCGGGGTCCTTGCCCATGTCGAGCAGGGTCATGCCGATGCTGTCGCGCATCTCCGACAGGAAGCCGACGCGGCCCTTGAGCTTGGGGTTGTCGAGCAGGTCGGAGACCGACTTGACCTCCTGGCCGTCGAGCGCCTTCTTGTTGTAGGCGATGACGGTCGAGATGCCCTGCCACACATAGGAGTACGCCCGTCCCGGGTCCCAGTCGGGCTCGCGGAACTGCTGGGACAGGTTGGCGTACGCGTGGGGCAGGTTGGAGGAGTCCAGTTTCTGGACCCACCCCAGCCGGATGAGCCGGGCGGCGAGCCAGTCGGTGAGCACGATGATGTCGCGCCCGGTGTCCTGCCCGGCCGCGAGCTGCGGCTTGATCTTGCCGAAGAACTCGACGTTGTCGTTGATGTCCTCGGTGTACTTGACCGAGATACCGGTCCGCTTCTTGAACTGGTCGAGCGTGGGGTGGTGCTTCTCGCTCTCGTCCACGTCGATGTACTCGGTCCAGTTGGAGAAGTTGACGACCTTCTCCTTGGCCGAGTGGTCCTCGGCGGAGACTCCGCCCTGGGTGTTGCCGGCCGCGGGGATGCCGCAGGCGCTCAGCGTGCCGAGGCCGCCGACCGCGAGCGCGCCGCCCGCGGAGGCGCGCAACAGGGACCGCCGGGTCATGGCGGCCCGGCCGCTTCGGAAACTGCGCCGCATGGCGGCCACTTGGGCCGGCGACAGGCGGTCGGGCTCGTACTGCTCCATGCGCTGGTGCCCTTTCGGGAAGTGGGCGGCCGCGGGTCGGGCGGCCTGAACAACGGCTATCGGTCCCCGAAGATCGTGCGGTGCCAGTCCTTCCTGGCGATCGCGGTGTTGTCGAACATGACGTGCTTGATCTGCGTGTACTCCTCGAACGAGTACGAGGACATGTCCTTGCCGAAGCCGGACGCCTGGTACCCGCCGTGGGGCATCTCGCTGATGATCGGGATGTGGTCGTTGACCCACACGCACCCGGCCTTGATCTCGCGGGTGGCCCGGTTGGCCCGGTAGACGTCCCGGCTCCAGGCGGAGGCGGCGAGCCCGTAGGGGGTGTCGTTGGCGAGCCGGATGCCCTCGTCGTCGCTGTCGAACGGCAGCACGACCAGCACCGGCCCGAAGATCTCGGACTGGACGATCTCACTGTCCTGCGCGGCGTCGGCGACGAGCGTGGGCTTGTAGTACGCCCCCTTGGCGAGCTCCCCGCCGGGCGCCTCCCCGCCCGCCACCACGCGCGCGTAGGCCCGCGCGCGGTCGACGAACCCGGCGACCCGGTCCCGCTGGACGTGCGAGATCAGCGGCCCGAGATCGGTACCGGCGGCGAACGGGTCGCCGAGCCGGACGGTCTCCATGAGGGCGGCGGTGCGCTCCACGAACGCCTCGTAGAGAGGCCGCTGCACGTACGCGCGCGTGGCGGCCGTGCAGTCCTGCCCGGTGTTGATGAGCGCCCCGGCGACGGCCCCGTTGACGGCGGCCTCCAGGTCGGCGTCGTCGAAGACGAGGAAGGGGGCCTTGCCGCCGAGCTCCAGGTGCAGTCGCTTGACGGTGGCGGTGGCGATCTCGGCGACCCGCTTGCCCACGGCCGTCGACCCGGTGAACGAGGTCATGGCCACGTCGGGATGCCCGACCAGCCGCTCCCCCGCCTCCTTCCCGGTCCCGGTGACGATGTTGATGACACCGGCGGGGATCCCGGCGTCGGTGGCGGCCTGGGCGAACAGCAGCGAGGTCAGGGGGGTGATCTCGGCGGGCTTCAGCACAATGGTGTTGCCCGCGGCGACGGCAGGAAGGATTTTCCAGGCGGCCATCTGGAGCGGATAGTTCCAGGGCGCGATGGACCCGACGACCCCGATCGGCTCCCGCCGGACGTACGACGTGTGATCGCCGGAGTACTCCCCGGCGGACTGCCCCTGAAGATGACGGGCGGCACCGGCGAAAAAGGACGTGTTGTCGATGGTCCCCGGGACGTCGAACTCCCGGGTCAGCTTCAGCGGCTTCCCGCACTGGAGCGACTCCGCGCGGGCGAAGTCCTCGGCACGGTCGGCGAGCACGGCCGCGAACCGGTGCAGGGCGTCGGACCGCTCGCCGGGAGTGGCGCCCGCCCAGCCGGGAAAGGCCTCGCGTGCCGCGGCGACGGCGGCGTCCACGTCCGCCGCGCCCGCCAGCTCATAGGTGAGGACCTCCTCCCCGCTCGCGGGGTCCACGACCGCGTGCGTACGCCCGGAGGTCCCCTTGGTGAGACGCCCTGCGATGAACTGCGCGCCGTCGGCGAACCGCTCCTGGGCCGCGAACCGGTCCGGGGTGGCACTGCCCGGGTTGTGCATGTCGCTCTCCTCCGCCGTGACCCCTCGGCTCCCGAGGGCGGGTGGCGTAGCTCCAGCTCGATTTGAGTGCCGATCCTGACAGAGCAATGGCACTCCTACAAGTGATTCCGTTGTTGCCTTTCGGTTACGCGACGGAATCTGTCGACCAGGTGTCGAGTCGTCCCCGAAAAGGAAGGACGGAGTGTCAGTGGTACCTGCCAGACTCGCGTGCATGGGGAAGATCGCGGGGAAGATCGATTCACAGGACGCCCTGGTCAAGCAGGTCCGGGCAGGCACACACATCAAGTATCTGCACTTCTGGGGACACCGGCCGCGTGCGGACGGCCGCGTCGGCGCCAGTTGTCTGAGCCAGTGGTGGCCGTCACCGTTCGTGGTCGACGCAGTGAGCTATGCGACCGCCGAGCACTGGATGATGGCGGGCAAGGCGCGTCTTTTCGAAGATCGGGAAGCGGAGGCCGCGGTGCTCTCCGCCGGACATCCGTCCCAGGCCAAGAAGGCGGGCCGGCTGGTCCGCGGCTTCGACGAGCGGACCTGGCAGCGGGAGCGCTTCGGGATCGTCGTGGAGGGCAGCGTCCACAAGTTCGCGGCCCATGACGACCTGCGCGAATTCCTCCTGAACACCGGCGACCGTGTGCTGGTGGAGGCCAGCCCGGTGGACCGGGTGTGGGGCATCGGCCTCGCCGCGGACGACGAGGCGGCGAGCGACCCGGAGCGCTGGCGGGGCCCGAACCTCCTGGGCTTCGCCCTGATGGAGGCCCGGGACCGCCTCAGAAACGCCTGACCGGCGGGCTAGCCCAGCGGGGCGGCGGCCACCACGGCGAGGGAGCCGTCGTAGTAGTCGGAGTCGTCCTCCGAGTTGATGGCGGCGGTGATGCCGATGGCGAGCAGCACGATCACCGCGATGCCGAGGATCGTCCCGATGATCCCCATGATGAAACCGGCCTGCGCCTGACCGTGGTTGGTGGCCTCACCGCGCTCGGCCCGCTTGCGCCCCTTGATCCCGAAGACGATCGCGAGGACACCGAGCACGAGGGAGAGGATGCCGTACATGCAGAACAGGGCGCAGGACAGGATGCCCAGCACCATCGCGGCGACACCCATGCCGTTCTGCGGAGGCATCGGCGGGGCCCAGCCGTATCCCTGCGGGGCCTGGGGGTAGCCCGGGTACCCGTATCCGGCCGGACCTCCGGGACCGCCGGGACCGCCGGGCGCGATGGGAGGCGGCGGCACGGAGCCGGGCCCTCCGGGTATACCGGGTGCGGGTGCGCCCTGCTCGGGGGCGGGGTACCCATAACCGGGCGTCGGAGCGCCGGCCGGGGGCGGGAAGCCGTACCCGTCACCGGGCACCGACGTCACGGTGGCCTGATCATGCACGGACGGCGGCGGCGCACTCTTCTCCAACGAAGGCCCACTCCCGGGCGCCGCCCACGGATCCTGCCCGGCGTCCCCGCTCGACTGCGTTCCGTCGGTCATGCCCATGTCCCCCTAGATCGTCCGTCCGACCATGTTACGGCGCCGGTCGCGTGAGAGGGTGCCGGGTCAGGTTGTCGGGCGGGTGCGGGTCCGTCGTGGCTTGTCGCGCAGTTCCCCGCGCCCCTAGGGGGTTGCAGTCACGCCCGCCCCCACCGGACCGTTGGCCGCGTACGGCGCGAAGGGGACGGGGTGGGGGTGTCCGCCCGCAGCGGCCGGCGTCCGTTGCAGGGCCCCTTTTTCGAGTGCGCTACAGGCGCCCCCACCGAACAGCGACGGGCCGCCGCAGGCCCCTCAGGGGCGCGGGGAACTGCGCAAAACGCCCGCCCCCACCCAGCCGCACCCGAACAACCACCCCGTCCTACGATGACCCCACCGATCAGCCGATCACCGCGCGCCGCCCCGCACGAACACCGCGCCGCGCCCTGCCAGGGGAGGCCCCCATGACGACGACACCCGACACCAACCCCGACACCACCCTGCACGCCTTCATCGCCGAACTGCCGAAGGCCGAACTACACGTCCACCACGTCGGCTCCGCCTCCCCCCGCATCGTCTCCGAACTCGCCGCCCGCCACCCCGACTCCAAGGTCCCCACCGACCCCGAAGCCCTCGTCGACTACTTCACCTTCACGGACTTCGCCCACTTCATCGACGTCTACCTCAGCGTCGTGGACCTGATCCGCACCCCCGAGGACGTCCGGCTCCTGACCTTCGAGGTCGCCCGGGACCTCGCCCGCCAGCAGGTCCGCTACGCCGAGCTCACCATCACCCCGTTCTCCTCCACCCGCCGCGGCATCGACGAACGCGCGTTCATGGAGGCCATCGAGGACGCCCGCAAGGCCGCGGAGTCCGAGTTCGGCACGGTCCTGCGCTGGTGCTTCGACATCCCCGGCGAGGCCGGTCTGGAGGCGGCCGAGGAGACGGCGAGGCTCGCCACCGACGACCGCCTCCGCCCGGAGGGCCTCGTGAGCTTCGGCCTCGGCGGCCCCGAGATCGGCGTCCCCCGCCCCCAGTTCAAGCCGTACTTCGACCGGGCCATCGCGGCGGGCCTGCACTCCGTCCCGCACGCCGGCGAGACGACCGGCCCGGAGACGGTGTGGGACGCCCTCACCCACCTCCGCGCCGAGCGCATCGGCCACGGCACCAGCTCCGCCCAGGACCCGAAGCTCCTCGCGCACCTCGCCGAGCACCGCATCCCGCTGGAGGTGTGCCCCACCTCCAACATCGCCACCCGGGCCGTCCGCACCCTCGACGAGCACCCGATCAAGGAGTTCGCGCAGGCGGGGATCGTCGTCACGATCAACTCCGACGACCCGCCGATGTTCGGCACCGACCTCAACAGCGAGTACGCGGTGGCGGCAAGGCTCCTGGACCTCGACGAACGCGGCCTGGCGGAGCTCGCGAAGAACGCCGTCGACGCGTCCTTCCTGGACGAAGCGGGCAAGACCAGGATCAAGAACGAGATCGACAGCCACACCACCGCCTGGCTCGCCCCCTGAACAACCGCCTCCCGAACCCACCGCCCCGATCCCACCGCCCCGATCCCACCGCACCGAACCCACCACAATGGGCGCATGCAGAAGCTGACGGCCGTGGCACACCGCGGCGCCCCCTACCGCGTCCGTGAGAACACGATCGACTCCCTGCGCACCGCGCTCGACCTGGGTGCGGACGCGGTGGAGGTCGACGTACGGCTCACCAGGGACGGCGTACCGGTGCTGCTCCACGACCACACGCTGAAGCGGCTGTGGGAGCACGACCGTCCGCTGCTGTCCCTGTCCGCGGACGAGGTGCGGGGGCTGACCGACGGCCAGGTGCCGACGCTCGCGGAGGCGCTGCGGGCCACCGAGGGCGAGCGCCTGATGCTCGACCTGCCCGGCACCCGCGAGGTACGGGTCGCCCGCCGCGTGGTCGACGTGGTGCGCGAGCAGGGCGCCCAGGACCGCGTCTACTACTGCGCCGACGCCACGGCCATGCTCGCCGTCCGCGAGGCCGACCCGTCGGCGGAGATCGCCCTCACCTGGACGAGCCTCGCACCCCCGCGCCCCGCCCTGCTGAACGCGGTCAAGCCCCGCTGGCTCAACTACCGCTTCGCCCTGATGGACCAGGACCTCGCCGACCGCATCCACAGGGACGGTTACCTGATCTCGGTCTGGACCCCCGACACCCGCCGCTCGATGCGCCGCCTCGCCGGGATGGGCGTCGACTCGATCACCACGAACCGGGTGGACCTGCTCTGCGCGCTACGGGAATCCGACCCGACGGGCTAGCACCCACAGGAGTGCCGCGGCGCTACACCCGGGACTTCTGGGCGACCGTCGCCGGATCGGCCGGAGTAGAGCGGGTGACGTACTGCGGGACCGGGGTGTCGTCCTTGCCGGCGTCGCGGACCAGGCCGTAGCGCTCGGCCCCTTGGGCGGGGCCGGTGGTGATGTCCTTCTCGACCGCGTCCCAGGTGGAGGGGAAGACGCTGAGGTTGTAGTCGGCGCCGCGTTCGTTGCAGGTGAGGGTGACGCTGCCGTCGAGGTAGAAGTACTCGTTCTGCCACATCTGCTGCGCGCCCGGGGGCAGGACGGTGTAGCCGGTGGCCGAGCTGCCCATGCCGGTGGCGCTGCTGTCGGTCGCGCTGACGGGGTCGTCCATCCGGCGGCCGCCGCCCGAGGCCACGTGGAACAGCCTGCCCTTGAGGCCGGTCCAGGACGGCATGACCAGGCCGCCGGGCCGGTACTGCGGCGCGATCTGCCAGCGGACGAGGACATAGCCCTCGCCGGTGAGCGTGACGGCGTCCCCGCGGTGGTTCATGACGGCGTGCGCGCCGCCGGTGCTGGTGAGCCCGGTCTCGGGCCGGTGGGGCAGGGCGGCGGGCGGGGTGTCCGGGTTCGGGGCCCGGTCGACGGCGTCGACGACACTGCCGTAGAGGACGGTCTTCGTGGGGGTCGCCGAGGGGGAGGGAGGGGAGGGAGACGGCGAGGGGGGCGGGGTGGGCGTCGGCGGGGGCGCCCGGTGGGTGCTCGCGGCCGTCGGTGAGGTCGCCACCCGCGGTGCGGGGGTGTCCGGGGGCCGGGTGACGACGTACGCGCCGCCCGCGACGATCGTGGCGCCCGCGGTGGCCGCGACGACGGGCTGGGTGAGGGCGCTCAGCACCTTGGCGGACCAGCTCACGGACGCGACCGTGGCGGCCGCGGCCGTCTTGCCGCCGAAGGCCAGGGAGAGCGTGAAGCCGACCGGGACGGGCACCAGCGCGATGCCGACCAGCAGCCGTTCCGCCGGTACGACGGTCTCGCGGGGGTCGCCGCAGTAGCCGCAGCCGCGGATGTGCCGGGCGAGCCGCTTGCGCCAGACCGAGTCGGGGCGGCCGTTCCAGCGGGCGGTCATCTCGCGCAGGTCCGGGCAGGCGCCTTCGAGCGCGCGGACGATGCCGCGGGAGGTCTCCAGGCGCTCCTTCATCCGCTGCACGCGCACGGCGGCGTGCTGCCGGCTGATGCCGACGGCGGCGGCCAGCTCGCGCCGGCTGAGCTCGCCCGCGACCTCCAGCCACCACAGCGAGAGCAGTTGCCGGTCCTCGTCGTCGAGCCACCGCACGGCCTCCGCGACCTCGCGCCGCTGCCCCTCCAACTGGAGCCTCAGTACGGTGAGTTCGGCGAAGTCGGCGGCGTCGCGGGCGGCCGACTCGTCCAGCGGGGCGGGGGTTCTGCGGCGGGCGCGGTCCCGTATCTGGCGCATGGTGATGGCGACCAGCCAGGACCGGAAGCTGTCCGGGTCGCGCAGACTGCCGAGGTTGTCGACGGCCCGCAGCATGGTCTCCTGGACGACGTCGTCCACGTCGGCGTGGCCGTTCAGGGCGCGGCCGACGATGTTGTACACCAGCGGCAGCCAGCCCTCGACGAGCTCGTCCAGCGCGCGTCGGTCGCCGGCCTGCGCCGCCGCGATGGTGTCGCGCCACTGCCGCGTGTCCACGTCGTCCTTTCCGGCCGGTGCCCCTTCGTGCCTGTTCGTGCGTGGAGACGGAGTGAAGGGCTCCGCGATAACAGTTTTTTCTCCCCTAGGGGGCTTCTCCGGGCAACTCCCGTGACAGAAGCGTGAGTTGCTCAGGGGTTCACCAGGGTCAGGGCCCTCCTCCGTGAGGATCCCGCCGCCTCGACGGCCCCGCAGGATGATCACACACATCCCACAGCCCCTGGAGTCGACCCGTGCGTGACCTCCGTCGCAGAAGCCTCCTGTCCGGCGCCCTCACCGCACCCCTGGCCGTCGCCCTGCCGGTGTCGCCGGCGCTCGCGCGCACCGCCTCCGGGCCGGACGCCAAGGCCTTGCGCGCCGCGCTCGCGGGGCTTCCGGACGCCGACGCCACCGCCGCCCTGGTGCGGGTCGGCGGCAGGGACGGCAGATGGCGGGGCAGTTCGGGCGTGCACGACCTGGAGAGCGGACGGTCCGCCGATCCCGACGGGCGCTTCCGGGCCGGGTCGACGACGAAGGTGGTGACGGCGGCGACCGTGCTGCGGCTGGTGGACGAGGGCCGGATCGACCTGGACACACCCGTCCAGCACTACCTGCCCGGCCTCCTCGGCAGCCGGTTCCGGCCGGTCACCGTCCGGCAGCTGCTGAACCACACGAGCGGCATCCCGGCGGGCGACGGTCTCGGCACCACCTTCGAGGAGGTGTACGCCCGCCGTTTCGAGACGCTCGACCCGGAGCGGGTGGCCGCGTCCGCGGGCGCGAAGGAGCCGGAGTTCTGCCCGGGGAAGCGGCAGCACTACCTCAACATCAACTACACGTTCCTCGGGCTGCTGATCGAGCGGGTGACAGGGCGGCCGTACGCGTCGGAGGCCGCCCGGCTGGTGCTGGCGCCGGCCGGGATGCGGGACACGTACTTCCCCGGCACCGACCCGCGCATCCGCGGCCCGCACAACCGGGGCTACCAGGCGGTGCGGAGGGCCGACGGGACCACGGAGTTCCTGGACGTCACGGAGTGGAACCAGGCGGACCGGTTCGCGGCCGGGGACATGATCTCCACGACCGCGGACCTGGAGCGCCTGCTCACCGGTCTCCTCCGGGGCCGGATCGTGCCGCGGCGGCTGATGAGGGAGGTCTTCTCGGTCCCGACGGGCATCACCGGCGCGAGTTACAGCGCGGGCGGCCTTCAGCGCTTCGAGACCGGCGGGACGGTGTACTGGGTCAAGTCCGGTGGCCGGTACGGCTACAACTCGGCGATCGCCGGCACCCGCGACCTGAGCCGCACACTCGTCTACTCGGTCAACTCCACCGACGCGAAGAGCGAGGACGCGAACCCGGTCGTCGGCCGGATCATCACGGCCGCGCTCAGGTAGCGGGCACGGCACGGGGGCCGGGCGTGGCGTCGGCCGCCGTGAGCGCCTCCAGCCGCTTGATCTTCTTCCGTACGACATACAGGGGGACCACTCCCACCACCCCGAACGACATGTCGATCACGCTCCACCAGAAGGGGATGCCGCGGATCGGTCCGCAGATCAGGGCCAGCGGGACGATCCCCGCGCAGGCGATCATCCCAAACTCGACGACCCAGATGTTGCGGACCGGGTCGCGGTAGGGGCCGTAGAAGGCGACCGCGATGACCAGGTGGGCGAAGGCCAGCCAGTCCGTGCCGTAGAGGAGGAAGGGGTAGTCGGCGTCGGCGGTGTCGAGCCCGCGCCGGACGCGCGTGATCCAGTGCATCAGGGCGTCCGGCGCGGGCAGGTGGCGCAGTGCTTCCTCGGTCCAGCGCAGTTCGTGGACGAGCGGGAAGGCGGTGGCCCCGCTGAGCACCAGGCAGACGACGAAGAGGGCCAGCCATGCGCGGATGCCCCTGAGTTGGGCGGCTCTGTCGCTCATGGCAGCAGCGTACGCCTGGAATTGAACATGTTCAAAAGGGTTGCTGGGACAGGGTGTCAGGAGGCCGCTGTCTCGGCCAGCTTCTGGAACTCGCCGAGGTCGTAGTTGGCGAGGGCCGAGTCCAGGTTGGTGAGGGCGCCGAGGTGCTCGATGAACCCCTGGGGGTCGTACTCGATCTGGAGGGTCACCCGGCTCGACGTGTCGCTGAGGCGGTGGAAGGTGACCACGCCCGCGTGGTGCACGCCCTCCACGGTGCGCCAGGCGATCCGGTCCTCCGGGACGACCTCGGTGAGCTCGGCGACGAAGTTCTTGTCGGCGCCGGGCAGTTGGAGCTGCCAGGCGAAACGGCGCTCGTCCAGCCGCTCGACCAGACGTACGTGACTCAGGAAGGACGGCCACCGGCTCACATCGCTCCACAGTGACCAGGCGACGGCGACGGGAGCCTCGATGTCGACCGTTTCCACGAGGGACGCGGACATGCGCTACCTCTCCTCCGATTGGCCGGGATCCGGCCCGACGGGTGCAGTGCGAAGCGGATACCCCCAGCACGGCGGCACACACGACGTGTCGGATGCCCTGACCGAACCCGAGGCCGGGTCACAACCCCACGATCGCGTTCCACCGCTTCGCGAACCCCACCCGCTCCTTCGACGTGATGTCCCGGGCGATCACCAGCCGCTCCCGCATCTCCGCGTCCGGGAAGATCAGGGGGTTCTCGGCGAGCGCCGCGGTGTCCTCGTCCTTCGACGCGGCCAGGACCTCGCGCGCGGCGGGGACGGGGCAGACGTAGTTGACCCAGGCGGCGAGTTCCGCGGCGACCTCGGGGTCGTAGTAGTAGTCGACGAGACGATCGGCGTTGGCCTTGTGCGGGGCGCGGTCGGGGATCATCAGGGAGTCCGACCAGAGTTCCGCGCCCTCCTCGGGGACGACGAAGCGGATGTCGGGGTTGTCGGCCTGGAGCTGGATCACGTCCCCGGAGTAGGCCTGACAGGCCAGGACGTCGCCGGTGACGAGGTCCTTGGTGTAGTCGTTGCCGGTGAAGCGGCGGATCTGGCCGCTCCGCACATGCTTCTCGACCTGGTCGCAGACCTCGTCGAAGTCGTCCGCCGTCCACTTCGTGATGTCGACGCCGTTGCCCTGCATGAGCAGCGCGAAGGCCTCGTCGAGCCCCGAGAGCAGGGTGACCCGGCCCTTGAGGTCGCTCGCCCAGAGGTCCTTGACGTGCCGGATCTCGCGGCCCAGCTTCCTGCGGTTGTACGCGATGCCGGTGATCCCCGACTGCCACGGCACGGTGTACCGGCGGCCCGGGTCGAAGGCCGGCGAACGCAGCAGCGGGTCAAGGTACTTCGTGACGTTCGGCTGCTTCGCCCGGTCCATCTCCTGGACCCAGCCCAGCCGCACGAACCGCGCGCACATCCAGTCGCTGATGACGATGAGGTCGCGTCCGGTCTGCTGATGGTTCATCAGCGCGGGGCTGATCTTGCCGAAGAACTCGTCGTTGTCGTTGATCTCCTCGACGTAGTCGACGGCGATACCGGTCCGCTTCTCGAAGGCGTCCAGCGTCGGCCGCCTGGTCGAGTCGTCGTCGTCCGTGTCGATGTACAGCGGCCAGTTCGCCCAGGTCAGCCGCTTGTCGGTGGCGGAGCGATCGGGGATGGCCCGGTCGCCCGCCGACACGTACGCGGCGGGCACCCCGCACCCGGCGAGCCCGCCCAGCACCACCCCACCACCGAGGGCGCGCAGCAAGGTCCGACGGGAGAGCGGCGAAGTCCGCGGTGTGAGGGGCATTGCCGCAGCATGGCGTGCCGACCTGCGGCCGGACAATCGACGCTGCGTCAAGTCGTGCACCAGCGGACGGACAACTTGTCGACCAACCTGCCGGCAACGCCTTAGGGGCGCGGGGAACTGCGCGACCAGCCCCCACGCACCCGCAGACGACCCACGGCCTCAGACCTACGCGTCCAAGGACGTCATCACATGCTTGATCCGCGTGTAGTCCTCGAACCCGTACCCCGAAAGGTCCTTGCCGTAGCCCGACTTCTTGAACCCGCCGTGCGGCATCTCCGCGACCAGCGGAATGTGCGTGTTGATCCACACGCACCCGAAGTCCAGCTTCTTCGACATCCGCATCGCACGCCCGTGGTCCTTGGTCCACACCGAGGACGCGAGCGCGTACTCGACCCCGTTGGCCCAGGACACGGCCTGCTCCTCGTCGGAGAAGGACTGCACGGTGATGACCGGCCCGAACACCTCGTTCTGGATGATCTCGTCGTCCTGCTTCAGCCCGGACACGACGGTCGGCGCGTAGAAGTACCCCTTGTCGCCGACCTGGTGACCGCCGGCCTCGACCTTGGCGTGCGCGGGCAGCCGGTCGATGAACCCGGAGACCTGCTTGAGCTGGTTCGGGTTGTTGAGCGGGCCGAACAGCACGTCCTCGTCGTCCGGCTGCCCGGTCTTCGTCTCGGCGGCGGCCTTCGCCAGCGCTGCCACGAACTCGTCGTGGATGGAGGACTGCACCAGCACGCGCGTGGCCGCCGTACAGTCCTGACCGGCGTTGAAGAAGCCCGCGACGGAGATGTCCTCGACGGCCTTGGCGATGTCGGTGTCCTCGAAGACGACGACCGGGGCCTTGCCGCCCAGCTCCAGGTGCACCCGCTTCAGGTCCCTGGACGCGGACTCGGCGACCGACATGCCGGCGCGCACGGACCCGGTGATGGAGGCCATCGCCGGCGTCGGGTGCTCGACCATCAGCCGGCCGGTGTCCCGGTCACCGGTGATGACGTTGAAGACGCCCTTCGGCAGGATCGAGCCGATGATCTCGGCGATGAGCACGGTCGACGCGGGGGTCGTGTCCGACGGCTTGAGCACCACGGTGTTGCCCGCGGCGATGGCCGGCGCGAACTTCCACACGGCCATCATCATCGGGTAGTTCCAGGGCGCGACCTGCGCGCAGACACCGACCGGCTCACGGCGGACGATCGAGGTCAGGCCCTCCATGTACTCGCCGGCCGAGCGCCCCTCCAGCATCCGCGCCGCACCGGCGAAGAAGCGGATCTGGTCGACCATCGGCGGGATCTCCTCGGACCGGGTGAGCCCGATCGGCTTGCCGGTGTTCTCCACCTCGGCCGCGATGAGCTCCTCGGCCCGCTCCTCGAACGCGTCCGCGATCTTCAGCAGGGCCTTCTGCCGCTCGGCGGGGGTGACGTCACGCCAGCCCGGGAAGGCCGCGGCCGCGGCGGCCATCGCCGCGTCCACTTCCGCCTGCCCGGAGAGCGGAGCGGTGGCGTACGCCTCACCGGTCGCGGGGTTGACCACGTCCGTGGTCCGTCCATCGGCGGCGTCCCGGAACTCACCGTCGATGTAGTTGCGCAGACGACGCAGCTCGGTGCTCACTGCCGGCCTCCTGAGGGGGTTGGAACTGTCCACTGACTGAGACACCCACCCTAATCGTCAGACCCACGTTTTCAACACCCCCGATCGCGCCAAGGCTGCGAAATCCGCAGGTCTCCGTATCGTAAACAACGGATTTCATCGCCTCGACCTTGCGGAAGTGTCGAGACGTCGTGCACAGTGACGTCGTGGCCAGTCGAAGCGCAGACCCCAGGGACTCCCGTGAGTCCAGGAACGGCACTCCTCATCTGGATGCCGTCTCCCTCGCCATCATCGAGCAGCTCCAGGAGGACGGCCGCCGTCCGTACGCCGCGATTGGCAAGGCCGTGGGCCTGTCCGAGGCGGCCGTGCGCCAGCGCGTCCAGAAGCTGCTCGACCAGGGCGTGATGCAGATCGTCGCCGTCACGGACCCGCTCACCGTGGGTTTCCGGCGCCAGGCGATGGTCGGCATCCACGTCGAGGGTGATGTCGAGTCCGTGGCCGACGCGCTGACCTCGATGTCGGAGTGCGAGTACGTGGTGATGACGGCCGGCTCCTTCGACCTCATGGTGGAGATCGTCTGCGAGGACGACGACCACCTGCTGGAGGTCATCAACCGCCGTATCCGAGCCATCCCCGGAGTGCGCTCCACCGAGAGCTTCGTCTATCTGAAGCTAAAGAAGCAGACCTACATGTGGGGAACCCGATAACCGTGAGGACCCGATAACCGTGAGCTCCAAGGACCTCAGCCGCACCGCGTACGACCACCTGTGGATGCACTTCACCCGCATGTCCTCGTACGAGAACTCCCCGGTCCCGACCATCGTCCGGGGCGAGGGCACCTACATCTACGACGACAAGGGCAGGCGCTACCTCGACGGCCTCGCGGGCCTGTTCGTGGTCCAGGCCGGCCACGGACGCGTCGAACTCGCCGAGGCGGCGTTCAAGCAGGCGCAGGAACTGGCGTTCTTCCCGGTGTGGTCCTACGCCCACCCGAAGGCCGTCGAACTCGCGGAGCGCCTCGCGCAGCACGCGCCCGGCGACCTGAACAAGGTCTTCTTCACCACCGGTGGCGGTGAGGCGGTGGAGACCGCCTGGAAGCTCGCCAAGCAGTACTTCAAGCTCACCGGCAAGCCGACCAAGCACAAGGTGATCTCCCGCGCGGTCGCCTACCACGGCACCCCGCAGGGCGCCCTGTCCATCACCGGTCTGCCGGCCCTGAAGGCCCCGTTCGAGCCGCTGGTCCCGGGCGCCCACAAGGTCCCGAACACCAACATCTACCGCGCCCCGCTGTTCGGCGACGATCCCGAGGCCTTCGGCCGCTGGGCCGCCGACCAGATCGAGCAGCAGATCCTCTTCGAGGGCCCGGACACCGTCGCGGCCGTGTTCCTGGAGCCGGTCCAGAACGCGGGCGGCTGCTTCCCGCCCCCGCCCGGCTACTTCCAGCGCGTCCGCGAGATCTGCGACCAGTACGACGTGCTGCTGGTCTCCGACGAGGTCATCTGCGCCTTCGGCCGCCTGGGCACCATGTTCGCCTGCGACAAGTTCGACTACGTCCCGGACATGATCACCTGCGCCAAGGGCATGACCTCGGGCTACTCCCCGATCGGCGCCTGCATCATCTCCGACCGCCTGGCCGAGCCGTTCTACAAGGGCGACAACACCTTCCTGCACGGCTACACCTTCGGCGGCCACCCCGTGTCGGCCGCGGTGGGCCTCGCCAACCTCGACCTGTTCGAGCGCGAGAACCTCAACCAGCACGTCCTGGACAACGAGGGCGCGTTCCGCTCGACCCTGGAGAAGCTGCACGACCTGCCGATCGTCGGCGACGTCCGCGGCAACGGCTTCTTCTACGGCATCGAGCTGGTCAAGGACAAGACGACCAAGGAGTCCTTCAACGACGAGGAGACCGAGCGCGTCCTGTACGGCTTCCTCTCCAAGGCCCTCTTCGACAACGGCCTGTACTGCCGGGCCGACGACCGCGGCGACCCGGTCGTCCAGCTCGCCCCGCCGCTGATCTCGAACCAGGAGACCTTCGACGAGATCGAGCAGATCCTGCGCGCGACCCTCACCGAGGCCTGGACGAAGCTCTAGCCTTCGACGCCTTCGGCGATTCAGCCGCTTGTACGACCCGGGGCGCACCCGTCCGAGTGACAGGGATGCGCCCCGGGCCGCGTGCTGTCCGGGGTCGCGCCCCCGTTTCCCTAGCGTGCCTGGTAACCGATCGGCCCTGTCTTCGTTCCCCCGCACGGGGGATCAGCACGGCACATACGGATCTGATACGAGGTGTACGCCCATGGAGGCCCCGCCCGACAACGACGTGCTCTGGGCACGCTCCCTGCACTTCACGCACCGCGACGGCTCGCCCGCGCTCCAGGGCGTCTCCCTGGGGGTGCGCGAGGGCGAGATCCTCGCCGTGAGCGGTCCGCGCGGCAGCGGCAAGACCGCACTGCTCAGATGCCTGTCGGGGCTCACCCCGGCCCAGCGCGGCGAGGTCTGGTTCAACAGCGCGCCCGTGCACACCATGGGTCCGATGACCCGTGAGCGGCTGCGCCGGGACCGCTTCGGCTGGATCGACCCGGCCCCGGTGCTCGTCCCGGAGCTCAACGCCTGGGAGAACGCCGCCCTCCCCCTCATGCTGCGCGGCACCGGCCGTCGTAGGGCCAAGGTCGCCGCGCTGGAGTGGCTGGAGCGCCTGGACATCGGCGACCGCACCCGCAGGCGCCCGCACGAGATGACCCAGTCCGAGCGCCAGCGCGTCTGCATCGCCCGCGCCCTGGCCCCGGCCCCGTCGGTGCTGTTCGCGGACGAGCCGACGGCTCCGCTGCACCGCGCGGACCGCGGGCACGTCCTGCGCACGCTCACCACCGCCGCCCGCTCCCACGGAATCACCGTGGTCCTCGCGACGCACGACACCGACACCGCGGCACTGGCGGACCGTACCGTCACGCTCCTGGACGGCCGCCGGGTGAAGACCGTGCACCTGCCCCCGATGGCCGACCCGGAAGGCCGTACCGCGTGCTCGCTCTCCGTCTGACCCGGGGCGCCCGGCCCGCCGTACAGCTGCGCCGCCTCCTGGTGGCCCTGGCCTCGGCGGGCACGGGCTTCCTCCTCCTGTGCACTCTCGGCCACGCGATCAGTCACCCCGAGGACGCCTCAGGCGCCGTGCTCCGGCTGGCCTGGTGCCTGACCCCCCTGGCGGCCACGGTCCACCTCGCCCTGGCGGTCGCCCGCACCGACCCGGGCACCCGGCCGCGTCCGGGCCTCGCGGCGATCGGCCTCGGCCCGGCCCGTCTGATGGCCGTGTCGGCCGCCACCACGGCCCTGTCCTGTCTGCTCGGCTCGATGCTGGCCCTGCTGTTCTTCCTCCACCTGCGCGGCGACCTGACGGGCATGCCCTTCGACGGAGCGGCGGCGGACTTCCTGGCCGCGGGCTCCCCGCTGCCCCTGCCGGCCGCCCTGACCCTGCTGGCCCTGGTCCCGGTGATCGCGTCGGTGACGGTGGCGTGCGTCCTGCGCCCCCGGGACGACCGCCCGGCAGCGGCGCGGAGGGAAGCACGGTCGTACGGCCGCTTCGGGGCGTACGGCAGGACGGCGGCGCGCGAGCCCTTCGGGGCGTACGGCCGTTTCCGCGTACGTCAGAGCGCGGGCGAGGCCACCGCCCCGAGGAAGGACGCGCCCGCCGCCGCGGACGAGGACCGGCGCCCGGCCCGTGACCTCAGCGCGGGTCCCGGCCAGGACAGCGCCCTCGTCGTGGATCCGGCCCCGGGGAGCACCCTCGCTGTGGCTCCCGGCCAGGAGAGCGCCCTTCCCCCGGCTCCCCGAGAAGCGCCCAAGGGCCTCCCCTGGGGCATCGCGGTCCTCGCCGCCGGCCTGGCCGTGGAGGCCTACGCCAACCGCCAGGGCGCCGCCCCTGCCACGCCCCTCCCCGCCGGCCTCACCGGCGCCCCCTCCGTCCTGGTCGGCTGGCTCCTCACCGCAGTGGGCCTCGCGGTGGCCGGCCCGGGCCTGACCCATCTGTGCGGCCGGCTCCTCCAGTCCAGCCGGCCCGGCGCCCTGCGTCTCCTCGCGGGCCGGGTGCTCATGGCGGAGGCCACTCGCATCGGCCGCCCCCTCGGTGTCGTCTGCGCGGTCGCCTCCGGCACCTACGCGATGGTCATGCTGTACGACCCCACAGGCCCCGAAGTCGGCCCGCTCACCACCCTCGGGCTGCTGATCGTGACGAGCTGCGCGCTCGCCACGCTGCTCACGGCCGCCGTGGAGGCGAAGCAGGCGAGGTCGGACACGACCGCCGCCCTGCTGCGACTCGGCGCCCCCGCCACGACGCTCCGCAGCGCGGCGGCCCTGCGCGCCGGCGCCCTGCTGGCCCTCTTCGGCCCGCTCACCCTGGTCGTGGCCGAGCTGGCGGCGCTCCCCCTGACGTCCTGAAGCCCTGGAAGAAATCTCTCCTCCACCGATGAGTTCCGCCGCACCCGCCCGTCTACCCCCCGTATCGCACACACCCGATGGGAGAGACTCCGATGACTGCGCCGGCCTACCAGCAGATGATCTTCGTCAACCTGCCCGTGAACGACCTCGACGCCTCGAAGAAGTTCTACACGGAGCTCGGTTACCCGCTGAACGAACAGTTCAGCGACGACAAGGCGGCCTCCGTCGTGATCAGCGAGACCATCGTCGCGATGCTGCTCACGAAGCCGTTCTACGCGACCTTCACCAAGAAGGAGATCGCGGACGCCACCAAGACCAGCCAGGTGCTGCTCTGTCTGAGCGCCGAGAGCCGCGCGAAGGTGGACGAGCTGGTCGAGAAGGCCGTCGCCGCGGGGGGCACCGCCAACGACGACGTGCAGGACCAGGGCTTCATGTACGGCCGTTCCTTCAACGACCTCGACGGTCACGGCTGGGAGGTCGTGTGGATGGACCCGGCGGCGATCCAGGGCTGAACCCCGGGCCGGAATCCGGCGTGCGAGCATGGGCGGGTGCAGACGAGCCCCGCCCACGCGGCACACCACGACGACCGTGAGATCGAGACGCTGGAGGAGTTCGACGCGGTCGTCCCGGCCCGCGGCACGCTCGCCGGATTCCGGATCCAGGCCGTCGATCTGACGGACCGGACACGGGAGTTGCTGACCACCGACACCGCGGGGGCGGTCTTCCTCGGCTGCCCGATGCGGGAGACCGCGGCGGAGAAGCTCCGCGCGGACGGCGCCCTGGTCTTCCCGCCCGTCCCCCACCTGCCCTTCGATCCGTACCGCGGACTGCTGTACTCACCCGACGAGTTGTTCGACGGTCTGGAGAAGGGGTACGAGCAGACCCCCGACGCCGTCGCCTACGCCTGGTTCCAGCGCACCAAGGCCGACGGCGACATATACGCGTCGATGCTGCGCTCCGTCCACGACGACGCCGTCTCCGACGCCCTCGACGAACTCCTGCGCGGGGCGCGGGTGGTGGGGGTGATGGGCGGCCACGCGATGGCCCGCGGCACACGGGAGTACGCCGGTGCCGCCCGCCTCGGCCGCGAACTGGCCCGCGCCGGCTTCACCGTGGCGACCGGCGGCGGCCCCGGCGCGATGGAGGCGGCGAACCTCGGCGCCTACGCCGCCCCCTTCGAGGACTCCATGCTCGACGAGGCGTGCGAACTCCTCGCCGCGGCGCCCTCGTTCACGCCGTCGATCACCGACTGGGCGCGCGCCGCCTTCGAGATCCGCGCGCGCTGGCCCCGGGGCGGGCACTCCGTCGGCATCCCCACCTGGTTCTACGGCCACGAGCCGCCGAACGCCTTCGCCTCGCACATCGCCAAGTACTTCGCCAACGCCCTCCGCGAGGACGGCCTGCTCGCCCGCTCCAACGCCGGTGTGGTCTTCCTGCCCGGCGCCGCCGGGACCGTGCAGGAGATCTTCGACAACGCGACGCCCAACTACTACGAGTCGCGCGGCGAACCGACGCCCATGGTCCTTGTGAACCGCGTGCACTGGACGGAGAAGCTGCCGACCTGGCCGCTGCTCCAGGCGCTCGCGCGGGAGCGGTCGATGGAGGCCCGAATCGCCCTGGTTGACCGGATCGAGGAGGCTCCGGCGGCGCTGAAACGTCTCCTACTGTAATAAGCAGGTAAAGCCAACGGTTGTAGGGGGCCTACACGTTGACACTGCTTATGCAGCGCTTATAGACCTGTGAGACTCCTGGGGATGGTGATGTCACATCACCATCCCTTCAACCCCCCGCATTTGCGCACCCCGTGAAGGATGAACGTGGCATTCACGCCCATATCCCGCCGCACCTCCCGCGCCGCGCGCTTCCTCGGCGTCGCCGCCGCCTCGACCGCGATCGTGCTCGGCGCCTCCAGCAACGCCCTTGCCTGCAACATCAAGGAGTTCTCCGCCGAGGCCAAGTGTGACGGTGAGAAGGGTGTCATCACCGTCACCGACGTGGACAAGTCCGGCGTCGAGGCCACCGTCTCCGTGTACCTCCAGAACAACGGCGCCGACGCGAAGAAGGTCGGCGAGCAGACGGTAAAGGGCTCGAAGGCCGGCACCACCATCACCTTCGAGGAGGACTGGGCGCCCAACGCCGAGTACCGCATCCACGTCGAGGCCCTGCCCTACATCAAGGGCGAGGACATCAAGCCCAACCTGACCACCCCGGCGACCGCCTGCAAGACCGAGGACACGCCGACCCCGACGCCCACGCCCACCCCGTCGGAGTCCGCCAGCACCCCGGCGGAGGAGTCCCCGACCCCGACCCCGTCGGCCTCGGAGGGCACCACCGCTCCGGCCACCGTCGAGAGCAACGCCCCGTCGGCCGCGGCCGGCGACTCCAACCTCGCCGAGACCGGTGCGAACTCCAACACCGGTCTGATCGCCGGCATCGCGATCGCGCTCGTGGCGATCGGTGGCGGTGCGGTCTTCTTCGGCCTGCGCCGCCGTGGGGCGAGCAGCTCCCGCTGACGCCCACAGCAGTTCGACGGCCCGTCCCCGTGCACCGGGGGCGGGCCGTCGCCGTATCCGCCGGGCCTTGTGGTGGCCGTGGGCTCCCACAAGTGCGGGTCACCCGAAGCTCGCCCGCTCCAGCCAGAACTCCAGCAGCTTCCGCTCGCCGAGCACCTCCAACTCGGGGCTGTCCAGGGGAAGTCGACGGTAGAAGGCGAGCATGACGGAGGTCAGCGGGCCGCGCAGCGCGACGGTCGCCTTCTCGTGTCCGCGCCGCCAGGCGATGACGTCCTCGGTGAACCCGATCAGCCACTCCGCGTTGAGCTCGGCGCTTGTGTCGGTGGCGTGCAGATGGATGCTGCGACCCGGCCCCCGCAGCTCCCGTGCCTCGTCGTGCGGCATGGTCCGCTGCACGAACTCCACGATCTGGAGCCACTCGTCGATCGCGTCGGCGGCGATCTCCGGGGCGACCTCGTAGGGCAGTCCGGCGGCGAGCGTGGCGTCGGCGCGGTGGACGGTCAGCTCGTGGGCCATCCGCCGGGCCCAGAACCCGGACGTGGGCACCCCGGCCCAGGACCACACCGCGGCGTCGGGCCCGGCTTCCCGCAGGGCGGCGACGAGCAGCTCACCGGTCTCCGCCAGCCACGCGTCCAGCGCCCCGGCGTCCTCGGGCCCCTCCCTCAACGGCACTTGCTCCTCGGGCACTTCCTCCTGAGCCCGGGTCCGCACGATCAACTCGACCCAGCGCAGAGCCCCACCGGTGTGCCGCACCAGCCGCTCAAGGGACCAGTCGGGACAGGTCGGCACGGTCACCGCCAGATCCACCCCGGATCCCACCACACCCCGCAACTGACCCACCTGGCGGGCGATCTCATCGCAGTACCGCTCATGTGCGAGCAACGTCATGCCGCGCACCCTATGCCCACCCGCACAAGTCCAACGCACCATTTTCCGGGCCCCCGCCCCGACTTGGCGCTCTCGCCCCACCACCCCGGCGACGTCATGCCGGCCGACCTGCCCCAGCACCCTCGGCCACGGCCACGGCCACGGCATCGACCTCAACCTCGACCTCGACAACCTGACCTGCGGCCTCGGCCCGTGGCACCGACCTGCGACCTCAGCCCTCCGACTCGACCAGCGGCCTCTGGCCGCCGCCCCGCCCAGGGACCCAAGCCACCTCAGCCCGACCCGGCGGCCTCAGCCCGGCCGACCTGCCCCAGCGACCTCGACCCCGCCGACCCGACCTGGCAAGCTCCCCCACCTCAGCCCAGCACCACGATCTCCGCCGCGTCGAACTCCACCCCGACCATGTCCCCGACCTCCGGTGCCTCCCGCAGTGCGCACGCGGCCTCCAGGCGGGGGCCGTCGTCGGCGGGTTGCAGGTGTACGGCGACGTGGGTGCCCTTGAAGGCGCGCGCGGCGACCGTGCAGCGCAGTCCCTCGTCGGCCGACACCAGCCGCACGCCCGCGGGACGCACCAGTACGCTCCGGACTCCCTGCGCGGCCCCTGACGGCACCGGAACCTTGCCCCAGACCGTGTCCGCCGCCTCGCCCGTCACCGTCCCCTCCACCACGTTCTCGAAGCCGAGGAAACGGGCCACGAACTCGTCCACCGGCCGCTGCCACACCTCAAGCGGCGTACCGGACTGGGCGATCCGCCCGTCCCGCATCACCACGACCCGGTCGGCGAGCGCGAAGGCCTCCCCCTGGTCGTGGGTGACCGCGAGCACGGTGGTGCCCAACCGCCCGAACAGCTCCCGCAGTTCGACGACCAGCCGCTCCCGCAGCGAACGGTCCAGCTGCCCGAGCGGCTCGTCGAGCATCAGCAGCCGCGGCCGGGGAGCGAGCGCCCGGGCCAGCGCGACCCGCTGCTGCTCACCGCCGGAGAGCGAGGCGACGGCCCGGCGGCCGGCCCCCGGCAGTCCGACGAGGTCGAGCAACTCCCTTACCCGCTCGCTCTGTTGCGCCTTCGGCACGTCATGCATCCGGAGTCCGAAGGCCACGTTGGCGCCCACGTCCCGCTGCGGGAACAGCTGATGGTCCTGGAACATCAGCCCGACCCCGCGCCGGTGCGCGGGCACCCCGGCCTGGTCCCGGCCGTCGAGCGACACCCGCCCCGCGTCGAGCGGCTGAAGCCCGGCGACAGCCCGCAGCAGCGTGGACTTGCCGCTGCCGCTCGGCCCGAGCACGCACACGATCTCGTGCTCGGCGACATCGAGCCCGACCCCGTCGAGCACGGCCCGCCCCCCGAACCGTACCGTCGCGTCCGCAAGGCTCAGCAGCATCAGAACTCCCCGGTCCGGTCGGTCCGCAGCCGCTCAAGAACCAGCAGCGCCACCGCGCACACGATCATCAGGACGGTCGAAAGGGCCATCGCCTGGCCGTAGTTGAGATCACCTGCGCGCCCGAGCAGCCGGGCCACGGCGACCGGCAGGGTCGGATTGTCGGGCCGTGCGATGAACACGGTCGCCCCGAACTCGCCCAGCGACACGGCGAACGCGAAGCCCGCCGCGATCAGCAGCGCCCGCCGCACCAGCGGCAGATCGACCTCCCGCCACACCCGCCACGGCGAGGCCCCGAGCACGGCCGCGGCCTCCCGCAGCCGGTGGTCCACGGCCCGCAGCACGGGCAGCATGGTCCGCACGACGAACGGCACCCCGACCAGCGCCTGCGCGAGCGGCACCAGGATCCAGGACTGCCTCAGGTCCAGCGGCGGTTCGTCCAGGGAGATCAGGAACCCGAAGCCGACGGTCACCGCGGACACCCCGAGCGGCAGCATCAGCAGCGCGTCGAAGCCCCGTACGAACCGCCCCGCGTCCCGTCGCGTCAGCGCGGCCGCGGCGAGCCCGCCGATCACCACCGCGATGGCGGTCGCCGCGAGGGCGTACTCCAGCGAGTTCCCGATCGCCTCGATCGGCGCGACGAGGAAGACCCCGCCGTCGCTGTGCGTCAGCGCCCGGTAGTAGCCGAAGTCGGGGGCGTCCAGGGACCGTTGTACCAGCACCGCGAGCGGCAGGACCAGGAGTACGGCGATCACCGCGAGGACCCCGGCCAGCAGCCCCCACTCCCCCGCGCCGCGCGGCCGGCGGGCGGTGACGGACGCGTCCACGAGCCGGAGCGCGGTCTCCCTGCGCCGTACGGTCCACGCGTGCAGGGCGAGGACCGCGCCCACCGCCACGAACTGGATGATCGTCAGCACGGCGGCCGTGGACAGGTCGAAGATCTCGGAGGTCTGGCGGTAGATCTCCACTTCGAGCGTGGAGAAGGTCGGTCCGCCGAGGATCTGGACCACGCCGAAGGAGGTGAAGGTGAACAGGAAGACCATCAGCGCGGCGGCGGCCACCGCGGGCCCGAGCGCGGGGAGGGTGACCGTGCGCCAGGCCGTGAGCCGGGACGCGCCCAGCATCCTCGCGGCCTCCTCCTGCCGGGGGTCCAGCTGCGCCCACAGCCCGCCGACGGTCCGTACGACGACCGCGTAGTTGAAGAAGACGTGCGCGAGCAGGATCGCCCACACCGTGGTGTCCAGCCGTACGCCCCACCACTCGTCCAGCAGACCGCCGCGGCCGACGAGCGCCAGGAAGGCCGTACCGACCACGACCGTCGGCAGCACGAAGGGCACGGTGACGACGGCCCGCAGGATCTGCTTGCCGGGGAAGTCGAAGCGCGCGAAGACGTACGCGCCGGGGAGCGCGACCAGCAGCGTGAGCGCGGTGGAGACGAGCGCCTGCCAGGTGGTGAACCACAGGACGTGCCGGATGTCCGACTGGGTGAGGACGTCGGTGATCCGGCCCAGCTGCCAGGTCCCGTCCGTGTCGAGGCCGCGCTTGACGATCGCGGCGACGGGCCAGGCGAAGAAGACAGCGAAGAACGCGACGGGCACGGCCATCAGGCCGAGCCGTGCCGCCGCGCCCCTCCGGCTCACCTGAGGACGAGCGAGGTCCACGACTTGACCCAGTCGTCACGGTGTTCGGCGATCTTCGCCGGGTCCATGGTCTCGGGATCCTTGGCCTGCGGACCGTACTCGGTGAACTCGGCCGGCACCGAGGCACCCTCGACCACCGGGTAGACGAACATGTTGAGCGGCATGTCCTGCTGGAACTCCTTGGTGAGCAGGAAGTCCAGGAACGCCTTGCCGCCCTCGGCGTTCTTCGCGTTGCTCAGCAGCCCCGCGTACTCGATCTGCCGGAAGCAGGTGCCGTCGGCGACCCCGGTGGGCGCGGTCTTCGGCTTGGGGTCGGCGTAGATCACCTCGGCGGGCGGCGAGGAGGCGTAGGAGACGACGAGCGGCCGGTCGGCCTTGGCCTTCTTGCCGCCGGCCGAGCCGGAGAACTCCTCGTTGTAGGCCTGCTCCCAGCCGTCGACGACCTTGACGCCGTTGGCCTTGAGCTTCTTCCAGTAGCCCTGCCAGCCGTCGTCCCCGTACTTCGCGGCGGAGCCGAGGAGGAAGCCGAGACCCGGCGAGGAGGTGGAGGCGTTCTCGGTGACGAGGAGGTTCTTGTAGGCGGGCTTGATCAGATCGTCGTACGACGTCGGCGGCTGGAGCTTGTGCTCGGTGAAGTACGCCTTGTCGTAGTTGACGCAGATGTCACCGGTGTCGATGGGCGTGACCTTGTCCCCGTCGACGCGGTACCCGGCCTTGACGGTGTCGGCGCCCTTCGCCTCGTACGACTGGAAGAGGCCGTTGTCGAGCGCCCGGGAGAGCAGGGTGTTGTCGACGCCGAAGAAGACGTCTCCCTGCGGGTTGTCCTTGGTGAGGATGGCCTTGTTGACGGCCTGCCCGGCGTCGCCGTCCTCCAGGACCCTGACCTTGTAGCCGGACTTCTTCTCGAAGTCGGCGAGGACGCCCTTGGAGACGGCCCAGGAGTCATGGCTGACGAGGGTGACGGTCTTGGCGCCGGAGCCGGAGCCGGAGCCCGACCCGGAGCCGTCGTCGGAGGATCCGCACGCGGACAGCGTGACGAGACCGAGGCCGACGACGGCAGCGAAAAGCTTCTTGTTGTTCACGGTGATGACCGAACTTCCTACCCAGAATGACCTGGGCGAGGTTCAGAGGGTCTGCGGCCCGATTGCCGCACTCTCAGCGCTGTGGCGCTCCCCTGTCGGATATGAAGGTGTACGTACGGTCGCCAGACTACCGCTCGGTGGCCGCGAGCTGGCCACAGGCCCCGTCGATCTCCTGGCCACGGGTGTCCCGGACGGTGACGGGCACTCCGTGCGCGGCGATCGCCTCGACGAAGGCCTTCTCGTCCTCGGGCCGCGAGGCGGTCCACTTCGAACCCGGGGTGGGGTTCAGCGGGATGAGATTGACGTGTACGGGCTTGCCCCGGAGCAGCCGTCCGAGCCGGTCACCGCGCCAGGCCTGGTCGTTGATGTCCCGGATGAGGGCGTACTCGATGGAGAGCCGCCGCCCGGACCGCTCGACGTACTCGAACCCGGCGTCGAGGACCTCGCGCACCTTCCACCGCGTGTTCACCGGGACGAGGGTGTCGCGCAGCTCGTCATCGGGGGCGTGCAGGGAGATCGCGAGCCGGCACTTGAAGCCCTCGTCGGCGAACCGGTGAATGGCGGGCACGAGTCCGACGGTCGAGACGGTGATGCCGCGCTGGGACAGCCCGAGGCCGTCCGGGGCGGGGTCGGTGAGCGCGCGAATGGCGGTGACGACCCGCTTGTAGTTGGCGAGCGGCTCGCCCATCCCCATGAAGACGATGTTGGAGAGCCGCGCGGGCCCGCCCGGCACCTCCCCGTCCCGGAGCGCCCGCATCCCGTCGACGATCTGGTGCACGATCTCGGCGGTGGACAGATTGCGATCGAGCCCCGCCTGCCCGGTGGCGCAGAAGGGACAGTTCATCCCGCACCCGGCCTGGGAACTGATGCACATGGTCACCCGGTCCGGGTACCGCATCAGCACCGACTCCACGAGCGTCCCGTCGAACAGCCGCCACAGCGTCTTGCGCGTGGTCCCCTGGTCGGTCGACAGATGCCGTACGACGGTCATGAGCTCGGGAAGCAGCGCCTCCTGGAGCTTGCCGCGCGCACCGGCGGGGATGTCGGTCCACTCCGCCGGGTCGTGCGCGTACCGCGCGAAGTAGTGCTGCGAGAGCTGCTTGGCCCGAAACGGCTTCTCCCCGATCCCGGCCACTACCTCCTTGCGCTCGGCAGGAGTGAGATCAGCGAGATGCCGCGGCGGCTTCTTGGCTCCGCGGGGGGCGACGAAAGTGAGTTCTCCGGGCTTCGGCATAACCCATCCAGTGTCGCAGATCCTCGCCCGGTACCCAGGCCACAGCGGGGTGGGGGTGGTCACCTGTGGGTGCAGACTGCCGGCGTTGATCGGCCTCGGACGGCCCAAGGGCTTGCCAAAGCGGTGGGATGATCGCTCCGGAGGGGTGCGAGTGGACATGCTTGAGCTGATGGAGTGGCTGGCCGAGCACGGCGTCACGACCGTCGTCAAGGTCGACGGTGACCGCATGGTTGAGCGACGGGCAGCATGGATGGTCATCGTCAGCGGTGGGGCACTCGGCAAGGACTCGTTCTTTCGTGCCGATCTGGCCACCCCGGAAGCATGCCTTGACTCTTTGCTCGCCCACCTGGAGGGCAAGGGGCTACTCCCGTTCGCATGATCAGCATGTCCTACAAGCGACAACAGGATCCCTGCGAGCACCGGGATCGGCGCAGGCCGGACGTCCGCCTGACCGGGTGCGCTCCCCGGCGCGGACTACGGGTGCGCCGGGGAGCGGCCGGACGCTGAGGCCGGCCCGCCGGGTTCAGGAACGGATGAACGCAAGGATGTCCGGGTTGAGGACCTCTGGGTGCGTGGACAGCATCCCGTGCGGATAGCCCTCGTAGGACTTGAGGGTCCCGTTCTTCAGAAGCTTGACCGTCAGGGGTGCCGAGTCGTCGTACGGGACGACCTGGTCGTCGGTGCCGTGGCAGACGAGGACGGGCACCTCGATCTGCTTGAGGTCCTCGGTGAAGTCGGTCTCGGAGAACGCCTTGACGCATTCGTAGTGGGCGTTCGCCGCGCCCATCATTCCCTGGCGCCACCAGTTGTCGATCAAACCCTGTGACACCTGCGCTCCGGGACGGTTGAAGCCGTAGAAAGGCCCCGAGGGAATATCGATGAACGTCTGAGCCCGGTTGCCGGCAACGCCCTCCCGGAAGCCGTCGAAGACCTCCATCGGCAAGCCGCCCGGGTTGGCCTCCGTCTTCAGCATCAGCGGTGGCACCGCGCCCACCAGGACCGCCTTTGAGACACGGCCGGGTTTGACGTGGGCGACATAGCGGGCGACCTCGCCACCGCCGGTGGAGTGGCCGATGTGCACGGCGCCCCGCAGATCGAGGGCGTCGGTCAGAGCGGTCACGTCCGCGGCGTAGGTGTCCATGTCGTGGCCGGTCGCCGTCTGGGTGGAGCGTCCGTGGCCACGGCGGTCGTGGGCGATGACTCGGTAGCCCTGCGCCAGGAAGAACAACATCTGGTTGTCCCAGTCGTCGGCGCTCAGGGGCCATCCGTGGTGGAGGACGATCGGCTCGCCGTCGCGTGGACCCCAGTCCTTGTAGAAGATCGTGGTGCCGTCGTCGGTGGTGACTGTACCCATTGCAGATCCTCCGCTGGTCCAGGCGCACCCCAGCCACGGATCAATGAGTGGGGGGTACGCGGGACTTCACGCCCAGCGGGCGCGGCCCGGATGTACGGCCCACAGTACGCCCTGTCCCTGCGGGCCACATCCGCAGCTTGTCGACCATCGCCAAGTCCCGGAGATCGTCTCAACTGGCTTGATCGTCAGGCTGGCGGCCGTAATGCTGCCACTGCGGCATCCATCCTCCTCAACCCATCCCTGCCCCAGCTCCCCTCCCGTCCAGGTGGAGCGCGCCACTGTACGACCGACCTGGACGTCACGGGCCGCGTCTGCTCGGCTCCGCCTGGGGCGATGGCTCCGTGACCGGGAAGTCTGGAAAGCCCCTCCCCTGCTCGCGCTCCACTGGCTCCCACAATCCCGGCGAGGCACCCTAGGGAGCCCACTACAGCGTCAGCGTGCGCCTCGCACTCGATCCTGCCAACTGCGCCTGCGGCGGTACCGGTTGGTGGGATGGCGGACAGCGGACGAGCGGTGAGCGTCGTGCCTGTAGTACGTAGGTCGGGGGGAGCCCAATCTCCTTCCTGGTGTGACCACGGAGTGCGAGATCCCCCGGAACGACTTCTACCGTCTCGTGGTGCTCTTCGTTGATGGGGTGCCGGATCCCCTGGGAACCTGGCAAGCAGGTCAAGGCTGTGCGGCGTGTATACGAGAGGTCTTCACACGACGAGATGCCGCCTGTCGTGCCCGTCTGCTGTGTCCAACCTGGTTGGTGTCAGGTACTGGTGTCAGCGAAAAGGGGCGTTCTTGGCAAGCCCAACACAGTGGACTGTTTCGAGCGTCGTGCCGGTCCAATAGCCTTGGGTCGGCGGCGCGCAGAATGGTGCAATGACGGAACACAGCGCTGACTACACGCGTGCTCTGAAAAACGCCGAGAAGATCCTTGGTTTCAGCCTGGCGCCATATGTCGATCCAAGGCCGACGGAACCTGACAACGCCTACGACTTCACACGGATCGCGACCGAACACGCCTTCAATGACGCATGGACTCGCAGCGAGCATATCGACCTCCGCACCCGCGCACTCATCTCGGTCACCATCACGGCGAGCCTGGGCATCCTCGAGCCCCTCCGAGGCCAGCTGCGTATCGCTCTGCACAATGGCGTGACCAAAGAGGAGATCGTCGAAGCGTTCATCCAGATGGCCGTCTACGCCGGTGTGGCTCGCGCGTTCGACAGCTACGCCGTGGCACGCGAGGTCTTTGCCGAACACGCCGAAGCGGACTCGTCCGAGAACTGAAGCGCCGACGTCAGCCGCGACCGCTGAACCACACCCCTCCCCGGCTCACATCCCGTCCGCCGTCGCCCCACACACCGTGGAGCGGGCGTGATTCATGGCGTCCCGGCGACCTCCACCACGGTGCGAGAGGCCGTGCAGGTCGTCCGATGCAGCTCGACAACGGGTTCCCCCGGCGGCAGCTGCAAGAGCTTCACCTCGTCGGCCGTGGCGGCTCTGGCGAAGACCTCCTCTGTCCTGTGATCGATCTCGTAGCCCGCGTCGTACAGCACCCAGAATCCTTCACCGCGGCCGGCCGGTCCCGGGCTCGGGTCCACCAGCCGGGTCCCCTCTACATTCAGCAATCGCGTCCAGAAGATCCACACGTCCAAGGCCCCGGTACCTGTGCCGACGGTCGCGAAGGCGCGCGTCTGTGCGACGTCAGCCCGCGTCCCGCAGGACTCGACGGAGGCATGGGGTTCGGCAGCGGTCAGAAGAGTCCCACGACCACGCCGACGACCCAACCGACCTAGGTCTTCGTGCGGTGCCAGGGGCCGCAGTAGCGGCGCGGCCTGCGGCGGCCGTCCTGGCTCAGCAGCACCTCGCACCACCGGCACGGCAGGTCGCCGTGGAACCTGCCGTCGTCCCCCAGGCGCGCTTGTCCCATGGACCGGACCATAACGGCCCGGCCCCGTCCTGGACAGGACGGGGCCGGGGACGTCGTACAGCTGAAGTCAGCTCGATCCCACGAACAGCACCATCAGCAGCCACACCACAGGTGCCGTCGGCAGCAGGGAGTCGAGGCGGTCCATGATGCCGCCATGGCCCGGAAGCAGGGTGCCCATGTCCTTGATGCCGAGGTCCCGTTTGATCATCGACTCGCCGAGGTCACCCAGCGTCGCGCTGGCCGCGACCGCGAGGCCGAGGAGCAGGCCCTGCCACCAGCGGCCGTCGTCGATCAGGAACTGCATGCACAGCGCGCCCGCCACCATGGCGAACGCCACCGCTCCGACCAGGCCCTCCCGGGTCTTGCCGGGGCTGATGCGCGGCGCGAGCTTGTGCGTGCCGAAGCGCCAGCCGACCGCGTACGCGCCCGTGTCGCTGACCACGGTCAGGAGCAGGAAGGTCAGGACCCGCACCGCCCCGTCCTCGGCCGTCAGCATCATCGCGACGAACGTGGCCAGGAACGGGACGTAGAAGGCCGCGAAGACACCCGCCGTGACGTCCCTGAGGTAGCCCTCCGGCGGTTCCGTCATCCGCCAGACGAGGACGGCGAGCGCCGTGAGCGCCATGGCCACCCACGCGCCCTCCGCGCCCCGGACGTACCCGGCGACGACCATCGCGGCCCCGCCGAGCGCCAGCGGCACCAGCGGCGCCTTGATGCCCTTGCGCTCCTGGAGCCTGCTGGTCAGCTCCCACAGACCCACCACGACGGCGACCGCGATCACGCCGACGAACACGGCCTTGACGAAGAACAGCGACGCGATGATCACCGCACCGAGCCCGACCCCGACCCCTATGGCCGCGCCCAGATCCCGGCCCGCACTCTTCTTCTGCGGCGCGGGCGCCGGCTGCGAGGCGTCGGGCATGGGCTCCGGATCCTGCTTCTGGGGCGCCGCGTGGGGCTGCGCCGGCGTGGTCTCGTCGCGGACAGTGGCGTTCCGGAACGTCTCGTCCCGGAACAAGGGACCGCTCAGCCGAGCGGCCCCCCTGTCGTCATCCTGGTCTCCGCCGTACGCGGGTCCGTCGGGCACGATGGGCATGGGGCGAGTGTGCTGCGCGTCATGCGCATCGTACGCGGGACCCGCCGGGGCAGCCCCCTGGACAGGCCCCTGGTCGGACGGCCCCCAGTACCCGGCGTGGGGCGGAGTCGCCCAGGAAGAGTCGTTCATCAGACCTCGAGCAGCTCCGCTTCCTTGTGCTTCAGGAGCTCGTCCACCTGAGCGACGTACTTGTGCGTCGCGTCGTCGAGCTCCTTCTCCGCACGGCGGCCCTCGTCCTCGCCGACCTCGCCGTCCTTGACGAGCTTGTCGATCGCGTCCTTGGCCTTGCGGCGGACCGAGCGGATGGACACGCGCGAGTCCTCGGCCTTGCCCTTGGCGACCTTGATGTAGTCGCGGCGGCGCTCCTCGGTCAGCTCGGGGAACACCACTCGGATGATGTTGCCGTCGTTGCTCGGGTTGACGCCCAGGTCGGAGTCGCGGATGGCCTGCTCGATGTTGCGCAGGGCCGTCTTGTCGAACGGGGTCACTACCGCCATGCGCGGCTCCGGCACGGAGAACGAAGCCAGCTGGTTGATCGGCGTCGGCGCGCCGTAGTAGTCGGCCACGATCTTGTTGAACATCGCCGGGTGCGCACGACCGGTGCGGATCGCGGCGAAGTCCTCCTTGGCGACCACGACGGCCTTCTCCATCTTCTCCTCGGCCTCGAGGAGGGTCTCTTCGATCACCACTTGCTCCTGCGTGTCTTGAGTAGGCCCGGCTGCTGTTCCATGTGCGTGGGGGCGGCGGCCGGCTGCGTCGCGTCTTCTTCCTGCACGGTTCCCGACCGGCAGGACATTGTCCATCCCCCGGTCAGGGACCGGGTCCAACTCGGGTCAGTCCCGGCTGCCCTGGTCGCCCACCAGCGTGCCGATCTTCTCACCCTTGACGGCGCGGGCGATATTGCCCTCGGCCAGGAGCTCGAACACCAGGATCGGGAGCTTGTTGTCGCGGCACAGCGTGACGGCGGTGGCGTCGGCGACCTTGAGGTCGCGGGTGATGACCTCGCCGTAGCCGAGGGCGTCGAACTTGACCGCGTCGGGGTTGGTCTTCGGGTCGGAGTCGTAGACCCCGTCCACGCCGTTCTTGCCCATGAGGAGCGCCTCGGCGTCGATCTCCAGGGCGCGCTGGGCGGCGGTGGTGTCGGTGGAGAAGTACGGCATGCCCATACCGGCGCCGAAGATGACCACACGGCCCTTCTCCAGGTGGCGCACGGCCCGCAGCGGGATGTACGGCTCGGCGACCTGGCCCATGGTGATGGCGGTCTGCACCCGGCTGTCGATGCCCTCCTTCTCCAGGAAGTCCTGGAGGGCCAGGCAGTTCATCACGGTGCCGAGCATGCCCATGTAGTCGGAGCGGGCCCGGTCCATGCCTCGCTGCTGGAGTTCGGCGCCGCGGAAGAAGTTGCCGCCGCCGATGACGACGGCGATCTCGGCGCCGTCCCGGACGACGGCGGCGATCTCACGGGCGATCTTGTGCACCACGTCGGGGTCCACACCCAGGCCGCCGCCACCGGCGAACGCCTCTCCGGACAGCTTCAGCAGAAACCGGCCGCGTACTTTGCCGTCGTCGCTCTTCTGGGCCTTGGTGGTCATGGGGATCCCGCCTCTTTCACCTGTTGCACATACGAAGAAGGCCATTGCCGGTTGGGAACTGGTTCGTATCCCATGCGCGGCAATGGCCTCCTCGTCAGATCTGCTGTCGTCCGCCACGCGCGTGCGTGGCGGCGTACCGGACGACTGCTGACGACCCTATCGGGCCCGCGCGTCGCTCGCGGTACGGACTCAGATGCCGACCTTGATACGCGTGAAGCGCTTCAGGGTGACACCGGCCTCGTCCAGGACCTTCTGGACCGACTTCTTGTTGTCGAGCGCGTACGGCTGGCCGAGCAGCGTGGCGTCCTTGAAGAAGCCGTTGAGGCGACCCTCGACGATCTTCGGCAGGGCGGCCTCGGGCTTGCCCTCGGCGCGGGTGGTCTCCTCGGCGACGCGGCGCTCGGACTCGACGACCTCGGCCGGCACGTCCTCCTTGGAGAGGTACTTCGGCGCGAAGGCGGCGATGTGCTGGGCGACACCGCGGGCGACCTCGGCGTTCGGCTTGTCCAGCTCGACGAGGACACCGATCTGCGGGGGCAGGTCGGGCATCGTGCGGTGCATGTACGCGGTCACGAAGCCGTCGGCGAACTGCGCGAAGCGGTCCAGGACGATCTTCTCGCCGAGGTTGGCGTTGGCCTCGTCCACGAACGCCTGGACGGTCTTGCCGGCCTCGATCTCGGAGGCGAGCAGGGCCTCCAGGTCGGCCGGGGAGGTGGCCGCGACGTGCTCGGCGATCTGGTTGGCGACGGCCTGGAACTTCTCGCCCTTGGCGACGAAGTCCGTCTCGCACTTCAGCTCGACGAGGACGCCGGAGGAGTTGTCGTCGGCGATGATGGAGACCACGGCGCCGTTCTCGGCGGAGCGGCCCTCGCGCTTGGCGACGCCCTTCTGGCCCTTGATCCGGAGCGCCTCGACAGCCTTCTCGACGTCGCCCTCGGCCTCGTCCAGCGCCTTCTTGCAGTCCATCATGCCGGCGCCCGTGAGCTCACGGAGCTTCTTGACGTCGGCGGCGGTGTAGTTCGCCATGAGTCTGTGAATCTTTCTCGAAGTCTGGAAGATCGAAGATCTACGGGGTCTACGGCCCCCATCTAGCCCGGGGCCGCCGACTCTCCGCTGACCTACGGGTGAACGGCGGGAGCGGAGTTCACCGCGCCGGAGGCGCTGATGAATGCAGTACCGCTCCCGCCGTCACCGCTGACGCTGACGGGTCAGGCCTGCTCGGCGTCCGCGGCCGGAGCGGCCTCGGCGGCGGGAGCCTCAGCCGCGGGGGCCTCGGCGGCCGGGGCCTCAGCGGCGGGAGCCTCGGCGGCCTCCGCGGCGGGAGCCTCCTCGGCCTTCTTCTCGCCACCCTCGAGCAGGTCGCGCTCCCACTCGGCGAGCGGCTCGCCGGCGACCTTCTCGCCCTTGTCACCGGTGGCGACGCGCGAGCGGCTGATGAGGCCCTCGGCGACGGCGTCGGCGATCACGCGGGTGAGCAGGGTGACGGAGCGGATCGCGTCGTCGTTGCCCGGGATCTTGTAGTCGACCTCGTCGGGGTCGCAGTTGGTGTCGAGGATCGCGACGACCGGGATGTTGAGCTTCCGGGCCTCGCCGACCGCGATGTGCTCCTTCTTGGTGTCCACGATCCAGACGGCGCTGGGCACCTTCTGCATCTCGCGGATACCACCGAGGGTCTTCTCCAGCTTGGCCTTCTCGCGCGAGAGGACCAGGAGCTCCTTCTTGGTCAGACCCGAAGCGGCGACGTCCTCGAAGTCGATCTGCTCGAGCTCCTTGAGGCGCTGCAGACGCTTGTAGACGGTCGAGAAGTTGGTGAGCATGCCGCCCAGCCAGCGCTGGTTGACGTAGGGCATGCCGACGCGGGTGGCCTGCTCGGCGATGGCCTCCTGCGCCTGCTTCTTCGTGCCGACGAACATGACCGTGCCGCCGTGGGCGACGGTCTCCTTGACGAACTCGTAGGCGCGGTCGATGTACGACAGCGACTGGAGCAGGTCGATGATGTAGATGCCGTTGCGCTCCGTGAAGATGAAGCGCTTCATCTTCGGGTTCCAACGACGGGTCTGGTGACCGAAGTGGACGCCGCTCTCCAGCAGCTCCCGCATCGTGACGACGGCCATGGCCGTTCTCCTTGGTGTTCTCGGTTGTACCGCGGGTGCCGGAGGGCACTCGCGCCTGACGCCCGCGACGCGCCTTGCCACAAAGGACCGAGAGGCGCTGACACCGACCGCGTGGCGGCCTGATGTCGGGGCGTGCGAAGTCGACCCGGTGACCCGGATCGCCAGAAGAAGTGTACGGGACCCGCGGGGTACCGGGTGACGCCGCTGTCCACAACCGGGGAGTAGTCCACAGGTCCAGGCTCGGACCGGTCCGGGTACGGGACGGTTTCCGCATGCGAGCGAAGCGACATGGGCGATGCGGACGATGGTGGGGCACGTGGCTGGTGCTGGGCTTTCTGCTGTTCCTGACGGCGCCGGTGGCCGCGCCGGAGCGGGTCCCCCTCGCACCGACGGCCACGGACACCTCGGTACCGGCTCTGGCCCGCGCCTGGCCGGTGGGCACACGTCCGGCGGTCCTGCGCGGCTGGGAGCCCCCGGCGACGGTGTACGGCCGCGGCCACCGGGGCGTGGACCTGGCGGCGCCTCCGGGAGCTCCGGTGCGGGCGGTGGCGGCCGGCCGGGTCTCCTTCGCGGGCGGGGTGGCCGGAAAGGGTGTGGTGTCCGTGGAACTGACGGGCACAGACCTTCGAACGACCTACGAACCGGTGACGGCGTCGGTGAAGAAGGGCGAGGAGGTGACGGCGGGCGAGGTGATCGCGACCGTGGCTGCGACGGGCTCCCACTGCACGACCACCTGCGTGCACTGGGGCTTACGGAGAGGCGAGACCTACCTGGACCCGCTGTCCCTGCTCCCGCCGTGGCTACTGCACAGGGGCCCTTCCAGGCTGCTGCCGGTGCTGGGGGTGCCCTTGCCCGCACAGGCTCCGGGCGCGCATCAAGAAGGCTCAGCGGCAGGCAACTGAGGGGCGCGGGACTGCATCCGTTTGCGGCTCCGCCGCGGGGCGCGACCAGCCACGACGGACGCGCACCCGGCAGCCCTCCTCAGCCCCGCACTCCCCGCAGCGCCATCGAGACCGCGGCCTCGGTGATCACCGAAGGCTCCTCCGCCGCCCCCAGCTCGATCCTCCGCACCGCCGCGTCCACAACCCCCTGCACCAGCATCGCCGCGAGCCGCGGCTGCGCATGCCCCATCTCCCCGAGCGCCGAGACGATCATCGCCACCAGCCCCCCGTGCGCCGCCCGGATCTTCTCCCGCGCCCCCGCGTCCAGCTCACTCGCGGAGATGGCGACGACGGCCCGGTGCCGCCGGTCCCCCACCAGCGTCAGCTGCTGCCGCACATACGCCTCGACCTTGCCCTCGGGCGAGGGCGCCCGCTCCATCGCCGCCGAGACCTCCGCGGCCCACACGGGGAAGTCGACCTCGCACAGCTCCTCGACCACGGCGGCCCGCGACCGGAAGTACTCGTACACCGACGACCGCGCGAGCCCGGTCCGCTCGGCGAGGGCCGGGAAGGTCAGCGCTTCCGTCCCGCCCTCGGACAGCAGAGAACGAGCCGCGTCCAGCAGGGCGGCTCGCTGCATCGACCGGTGCTCGGCCACGGAGGCCGCTCGAATCCTTGGCACGTCAACCACTGTACGGACGCGCCACCGCGGACGGGAGTCACTCCACCCCACCGGCTCGCACGGGAAGGCCGTACGGCCAGGTCAGCGACCGAAACTGGCCAGCTTCGCCCGCAGCTGGAGCACGGACTTGGTGTGGATCTGGCTGACCCGGCTCTCGGTCACGCCCAGCACATTGCCGATCTCCGCGAGCGTGAGGCCCTCGTAGTAGTACAGGGTCACCACGGTCTTCTCCCGCTCGGGCAGGGTGTTGATCGCCCGGGCGAGGAACCGCCGGAGCTCCCGGTCCTCGGCGACCTCCACGGGGTTGTCCGCGGCGGTGTCCTCCAGGGTGTCCATGAGGCTCAGCCGGTCGCCGCCCTCGCCCCCGACGTGCAGCAGTTCCTCCAGCGCCACCACGTTGGCCAGCGACAACTGGCTGAAGACCGCGTGCAGATCATCCACCGCGATGCCCAGCTCGCCGGCGACCTCGCCCTCCGTCGGCGTCCGCCGCAGCCGCGCCTCCAGCGTGGCGTAGGCCCGCTCGACGTTGCGCGCCTTCTGCCGCACGGACCGCGGGATCCAGTCCAGCGCCCGCAGCTCGTCGATCATGGCGCCCCGGATCCGGGTGATCGCGTAGGTCTCGAACTTGATCTCGCGGTCGATGTCGAACTTCTCGATCGCGTCGATGAGCCCGAAGACCCCCGAGGACACGAAGTCCGCCTGCTCGACGTTGGGCGGCAGGCCCACGCTCACCCGCCCGGCGACGTACTTCACGAGCGGTGAGTAGTGCAGGATCAGCTGCTCGCGCAGCCGCTCGTCTCCCGACGCCTTGTACGACCGCCACAGCTCGTCGAGTGTCGAGGGAGCGGGCGGCCGCACGCTGCCACCGTCACGGGCGGCTGGGGGGATCGCCGCCCGGTCGGATCCGGAAGTGTGCTGGGGCATTCGTCGCCTTGTGCCGTTCTGCCGTGAAGTACGCGATGTACGTGAAGTGCGTCGGAATCCCCGTGAGCGTAGCGTGACTGAAGTGTCGCAGTGCGCAAACACCATGGCGCACTGACGGCGCGGACGCGTTCCCCGGACCACTCCCCAGAGGGATGATCGTCGCTCTGTGTGATCACCAGAACACCCCAACTGCGGTAATTCCCAAGGTTGTCGGGGTTCCCCCGGACGGCCGAACACGCTCGGTCAGCACGGGCTCCGGCCACCGCGGACCGAGATCATCGCCTGGCGTGTCAACTTCCAGCCGTCGCCGTGTCGTTCGACGTAACCAAGTGCACGGAGTTCGTACAGTCTCGCGATCGCGTCGTCCCGGGTCGTCTGCGCACCCCGGGCGATCTCGTCCACGCCGGCCTCCCGGTGCCCGGGCAGCGCGGACAGCACTCTGCGCGCCGCCGGGGCCAGGAGGTCCCGCGGCAGTACGGGACCACGCCGGTCCGGGGCCAGCTCCCCCATGTCGCCGACCAGCTCCACGACTTCCGCTGCGTCCGTGACCAGCGTGGCGTCCCCGCGCAGCAGTTCGTGCACCCCGGCGGACAGGCTGCTGGTGGCGGGCCCGGGCACCCCCATCGTGTGCCGGCCGAGCCGCTGCGCCGCCCGCGCGGTGACCAGGGAGCCGCTGCGGTGGGCGGCCTCGACGACCACGGTGCCGCGGGTGAGGGCGGCGATCACCCGGTTCCGCAGCACGAATCTGCTGGGCGTCGGATGCTCTCCGGGCGGCAACTCCCCGATCACCAGGCCCTGTTCCGCGATCCTGGTGATCAACTGGGTGTGTCCGCGCGGGTAGGGCCGGTCGACCCCGCAGGCCAGGACGGCCGCGGTGGCGCCGCCCGCACCGAGGGCACCGCGGTGGGCGGCTCCGTCGACTCCGTAGGCGCCGCCGGACACGACCACCCAGCCCCGCTCGGCGAGCCCGGTGCCGAGGGTGGCGGCCATGTGGGCGCCGTACTCGGTACAGGCCCGGGCCCCCACGACGGCGACCGACCTCAGCGCCCACATCCGCAGGCTTGCCCGTCCCCGCACCCACAGGCCGATGGGCCGCGCGTCCCCGAGGTCGTCCAGCTGGCCGGGCCACTCGGCGTCCCCGGGAACGACGAACCGCGCGCCGGCCTCGTACGCCAGCGCGAGATCCCGCTCCGCGTCGGCGACCTTGGCCCGGCCCAGCAACCCGCCCCACCGCTTATCGCTCACCCCGGGCAGCGCCGCCCCACCGCCCCGCAACCGCGAGGCCACCTCACCCACCCCCCACTCCCGGACCCACCGCCCCGCGACCTCGTCCCCCGGCTCGATGGCCCGAGCAAGAAACACCCGCTCGACCAGCTCACGGTCGTTCACGTCAGTGCCCCGATGGCCATGGGCACACCCCGCGGCACTCCGGTGCGCAGTTGCAGGGCCAGGGCGACGTCCGTCGCGTCCGGGCGGTCGTGTCCGACGAGATCCGCGACCGTCCAGGCGACCCGCAGGACGCGGTCGAGCCCCCGGGCGGTCAGGACGCCCCGCTCCAGGTTGCGCTCGGCCTCGTCCATCGCCCCCGACACGGCGTGCCAGCGACTTCGCAGCTCACGCCCGGGCACCTCGCTGTTGGTCCGCCACGGGGTGCCGGCGAAGCGCATCGCCGCCCTCTCCCTGGCAGCCCGCACCCGGTCGGCGACCACCTCGGTCGACTCGCCCCTGGCACCCCGCCCGCCGAGCTGGTCACGCGTGACCCGGTCCACCTGAACCCGCAGGTCGACCCGGTCGAGCAGCGGGCCGGAGAGCCGGGCCTGGTAGCGCCGGATCGCCGAGGGCGGGCACTCGCAGAAGTCGTCGGTCTGCGAGAAACGACCGCAGGGGCACGGGTTGGCCGCGAGCACCATCAGGAATTTCGCGGGGAACCTCACCACACCCGCGCTGCGCGCGATGACCACGTGCCCCGACTCCAGGGGCTGCCGCAGCGCGTCCAGGGCTTGGGTGTTGAACTCGGGCGTCTCGTCGAGGAAGAGCACCCCTCGATGGGAGAGCGAGACGGCGCCCGGGCGGGCGATGCCGGGTCCGCCGCCGACGAGGGCCTGCATGGTGGCGGAGTGGTGCGGGGCGCAGTAGGGGGCCACGTCGATCAGGGGCTTGCCCGGCGGCAGCAGACCCGCCACCGAGTGGACCGCCGTCACTTCGAGGGACTCCTCCCTCGCCAGTCGGGGCAGGACCGCAGGCAGGCGCTCCGCGAGCATCGTCTTGCCGGCGCCCGGCGGTCCCTCCAGGAACAGGTGATGGCCGCCAGCCGCCGCAACCTCCACCGCCGTCCGCGCCGAGATCTGACCGACGACGTCGGCCAGGTCGTGCCCGTGGTCCTGCTGCGCCGCTCCCGCGCTGTGCATCCCGGTGGCGGCTCCGGTGCCCGGCACGCGCAGGCCGGCCAGCAGCGGGTCGGGGCGGCCCGGCTCGTCCGGTTCCTCCTCGGGCACCGGCTCGTCGGCCAGGACCGCGATCAGCTGCCGCAGGCTGCGCACACCGAGGACGGAGACGCCGGGCACCAGCGAAGCCTCGGCGGCGGCGCACTCCGGCACCACGACCTGCACATAGCCGGCGTCCGCCGCCGCGAGCACCGCCGGCAGGATGCCCCGGACGGGACGCACCCGGCCGTCCAGCCCCAGCTCTCCGATCATCACGATGTCGGCGAGCACCCGCGGATCGATCCGCTCGGAGGCGCCCAGCACCGCGCAGGCGACGGCGAGGTCGAACCCCGAACCCGCTTTCGGCACCGATGCCGGACTGAGGCCCACCGTCAGCTTCTTCTGCGGCCACTCACCGCCCGAGTTCACGACGGCCGCCCGCACCCGATCCCGGCTCTCCGTCAAACTCTTGTCCGGCAACCCCACCAACGTGAACGCCGCCACCCCCGGCTCCAGGTCCGCCTGGACCTCGACCACGACCCCCTCGACGCCCACCAGCGCCACCGAGCACGTACGAGCGAACCCCATCTCAGGCCACCCCCCGCGCATGCTCGACCACGGGCGCGCCGCGCTGCGGCAGGACCACGCCCACCAGGTCGATACGAACGCCTCCCGGCGGTGCCCCTCCATGGGCGTGGATCCAGCACGCGGCGAGCCCCCGCAGCCGCTCCGCCTTCTCGGGGGTCACCGCGGCCATGGGGTGCTCGAAGGCCCCCGACCGCCGTGTCTTGACCTCGCAGACGACCAGAACCTCACCGTCCCGCGCCACGATGTCGATCTCACCGGTCCTGCCACAGCGCCAGTTGCGCTCCAGGACCGTCATCCCGGCCTCGGTCAGCCGCCTCGCGGCCAGACTCTCGCCGTACTTGCCGAGTGCACTGCGTGCGTTCATGTCGGCACCACCTCCGGCACCGACGATCACGCAATCGCGCCCACCGAGTTGATCTTGGTGGACTACTCAGCGGTTGTGGAGAACCCCGTCACCCGAACAGGTGACCGCTCCCGAATGTCACCCACCCGGCATCTCCAGGTCGCTCTTGTTCAACTCCTCGATGTTCACGTCCTTGAACGTCAACACCCGGACCTGTTTCACGAAGCGAGCCGGCCGATACATGTCCCACACCCACGCATCCGCCATGGACACCTCGAAGAACACCTCACCCTGGACCGAGTGCACCTGCATCTCGTAGTCGTTGGTCAGGTAGAAGCGTCGCTCGGTCTCGATCACGTATTTGAACAGACCGACGACATCGCGGTACTCCCGGTAGAGCTTCAGCTCCATCTCGGTCTCGTACTTCTCGAGGTCCTCGGCGCTCATGGCATGTTCCCCTTCAGCCGTGCGATCCCACTATTGTGCGCCAGTCCCGTCAGCCTCTAGACGATTTCGGTGTCGAGGGTCACGGGCCCGGCCGGGGGACCTTCGTCGAGCAGCCTGCGCAGCAGCTCGGCGAGTCTGGTCGGATACACCGTCTCATGTGCCCGGGTCAGTTCCTGACACGTCCACCAGCGCGCTCCGGCGACACTGCGCCGCTCCAGCTCGGTGAGGCCTCTCGCCTCGGTGGCCGTCTGGGTCGTACGGGCCAGGTAGTACCACTCGTCCTGGTCCCAGCGACGGCCCGCGAACGGGAACGAGCACATCCGCCGCCAGAGCACCGGCCCGAGCTCCACCTCGGTGATGCCGGTCTCCTCGGCGAGTTCCCTCAGTGCGGCCTCTTCACGGCTCTCGTCGCCCTCCAGTCCACCGCCGGGCGTGAACCACCAGTCGTCGGCCGGGTCGTCCGGTTCGTGTCCGTGCAGCAGCAGAATCCGGTCCTCGGGATCAAGCAGCACCACCCGAGCGACCTTCCGCAGCCCACCCTCGTACGTTCCCTCGACCCCACCCGGGAACCCAGCCGAGGCTCCAGTCGGGGATCCAACCGAGGCTCCAGTCGGGGATCCAGCCGAGAACGCACCCGAGTCTCCCCCAGAGGCCCCACCGGAGGACCCCGCCGACGCCGCACCCGAGGACGCCCCGCCCCCCACCTCAGCCGGCACCCACAGGCTCCGTCCGCACCCGCCGCCGGCTGCCGAAGAACTTGGCGACCGGCCCGTACGCCCCGCCCCCCAGCACCAGCACCGCGCCGACGACGATCAGGGCGAGGATCGTGTTCAGCGGCCCCGGCGTGGAGAGCCCGCCGAGCTTCCCGAAGCCGGTCGGACGCTCCAGCATGCCCTTCCAGGGCCAGACGACGGCGTCCACCCGGGCCTCCACGGCGCTGCGCGCCACCGTGCCCTGGGCGGCGTCGGTGAGGTGCGCGGAGGAGTCCAGGGAGCCCTGGCGCTCGTCACCGAGGAGGAACAGCCGGCCCTCGGGCACCTTCACGGTCGGGATGGCCTTGTCCTCGACCACACCGCCCTTGAGGTACGGCTCGTCGATCTCCTTGCCATTGACCGTCAGCCTGCCGTTCGTGCAGCAGGCGACCGTGTCCCCGCCGACCGCGACGACCCGCTTGACCACGAGGGCACCGGTCACCCACTGCTTGTCGTTGAAGACGACGACGTCACCCCGGCGGATCTCGTCCGCGTCGACGCGCTGTCCGAGCACCCGGTCACCGGCCGCGATCGTGGGCGACATGGAACTGGTGGGCACGGTGAACGGCCGGTACTGCAGCGCTCCCCAGGCGAAACCGCCCAGGAACAGCACGATGCCCAGCGCGACGGCCAGACCGGACAGTCGCTGTCCGGTCCGGCTGCCCACCGGGCTCGTGCTGGTGCCGCCGCTCCGCGGGGCCGTACGTATTGCGCTCTCGCCACCCATGGGTCCGCACCCTACCCGGCGGTACCTGACGGGGTCAGCCCTTCCCGACCGCCCGGGGTCGCAAGCTCCGCAAAGCTTTCACCAGGCCACGACACACCTCAGGTGACAGACCGTGATCAGGGAGCCGGCCGCCCCGAGGCGTCAGCGGACCCGCTCGACCGCCGCCCTCCGACGCCGCCACAGCGCCACCGGCACCACACCCACCAGCGCGACCCCCTGCGGCGCGAACGACAGCGCGGCGGACGCCGACGCCTGGTCGTTGATGCCGGCCTGGTCGAAGGTGTCCGGCTTCGGCAGCGTGCCCCAGCGGTTGATCGGCCAGGCCTTGACGATGGCGCGGCCCACGACGTCGTCGACCGGGACCATGCCGTGGTGCGAGTCCGACTGGTTGTAGCGGGAGTCGCGGGAGTTCTGCCGGTGGTCGCCCATCACCCAGATGTAGCCCTTGGGGACCTTCACGGTGAACTGGCCACCCTGGTCGTCCTGGCTGCACGGGGTGTTGCCGGCGTAGACGTACGACGCCTCGTCCAGCGCCTTGCCGTTGACCTTCAGCGGGCCGGTGCCGGAACAGGAGACCGTGTCGCCGCCGACGCCGATGACGCGCTTGATGAGGTCCTTCTCCTCCGCGGAGGGCATGAGGCCGATCCAGGAGAGGAACGTCTGTACGGCGTTCGGGTCCGCCGTCGGCTCGCCGGCCAGCCAGTTGTCGGGGTCGTGGAAGACGACGACCTCGCCGCGCTCGGGCTCGGAGCCGAACCACGGGGTGAGCTTGTCGACCAGCACACGGTCGCCCTGCTGGAGGGTGTTCTGCATCGAGTCGGAGGGGATCGAGAACGCCTGCACCAGGAACGTCTTGATCAGCAGCGCCAGCACCAGCGCGATGCCGATCAGGATGGGCAGCTCCTTCCAGAAGGAGCGCGGCTTCTTCGCCTTGGGCGCGGATCCGCCCGTCCCACCGCCACCGGTCCCCGGGGGCTCGTCCACCGGCGGGCCCTCGCCGCCCGCGGACGGGTCATTCCCGAAGGTTACGGCGCCCTCCGCGGCCGGGTCGGCTGCTTCCACGGGGCGTCCGCGGTGCTCCTCGCCGTCGTGCCCGGATCGTGCGCCAACCGCCACATCCCCCACGCCAACTCCTCACTCTGTGCCGCCGCCTGCGCCAGGTACGACGCAGGCCCACCACTCCCATAACGAGCGGGAGTTCCGCAGGGCTCGGGAGTTGGATCGCTTCGTTCGGATCCTCGGGAGCAACCCTAAGCGACGCCCGGGAGGCTGAGGTCGCCCCGGACGCCGAGTCGGCAACGGAAGAGTAAGTTTTCGGTTCGTCCAGCATGCTCCAGTGCCCGAAAGGCCACGCGATGACCCTGGCCCGTCCCACCACGGAGTCCAGGGACACGGTGCCGCCGTAGTCGGTGTCCTGGTGCGAGCGGGAGTCCGCGGAGTTGGCGCGGTGGTCGCCCATCACCCACAACCGCCCCTGGGGGACGGTGATGTCGAACGGCTGGGTGGACGGGGCGTTGCCGGGATACAGGTAGTCGGTCTCGCTCAGGGGGACGCCGTTGACGGTCACCCGCCCCTGGGCGTCACAGCACTTGACGCGGTCCCCGCCGACGCCGACGACCCGCTTGATGAGGTCCTTCTCGTTGTCGGACGGCAGCAGGCCGATGAAGGTGAGGCCTTCCTTGACCTGTTTGACGACGACGGGGTCCTTCTTCTTGACCGTCGTCTGCTCGTCCTGCAACCAGCCGCCGGGGTCCTTGAAGACGACGACGTCCCCGCGCTTGGGCTCGGAGCCGAACCACGGGGTGAACTTGTCGACCAGGACGCGGTCGCCGATCCGGATGGTCTGCTCCATCGAGCCGGACGGGATCACGAACGCCTGGACGAGGAAGGTCTTCAGCACCAGGGCTATGAGGACGGCCACGCCGACGAGGAGGGGTATCTCCTTGACCGCGCCGCGCCTTCTGCGCCGCTTGACCTTGCGCTGGAGTTTGCGCCGCTCCGCGCGCGAGCGGCCGCCACCGGGACTGGTGGAGCGCCGCACACCGGTCGGCAGGAGATTGTCCACGGCGGTGCTCGGCACCCCGCGCGGTTTGCCGCGGTTACCCATGCGCACCCTCCACCACGGAAGGCACGCGCGCGTAGGCGGCGGAACGGTGCAGCCGTACGGCGTGAGCGGCCGGCCAGACGATCCAGTCGGCCCGTCCGAGGACATCGGGCACGGGGATCATGCCGCCGCCCGGAGACCCCAGATGGTCCCGGGAGTCGCTGGAAACGCTGCGATGGTCACCGAGGACGAACAGCCTGCCGTCGGGCACCTCGACGTCGAAGGGCACCGAGGACGGAACGTCGCCCGGGTACAGGAAGCCCGACTCGTCGACCGACCGGCCGTTCACCTCGATCCTCCCCTTCTTGTCGCAGCAGACCACATGGTCTCCCCCCACACCCACAACGCGCTTGATGTAGTCCCCGTCCCCGAAATACCCCGATCCGTCGAACACCACCACATCGCCGCGCCGCGGCTCGGCACCGAAACGGTACGCCAACCTATTTACGAGAACGCGGTCCCCGATCCTCAATCCGTTTTCCATGGATCCGCTAGGAATCTGGAAAGGTCTGACCACGAACGTACTGATCAGCAAAAGAAAGACCAGGCAGAGCAGCAGGCTCAGGGAGATCCGGCCGCCGGGCACCCACTCCGTGATCCTCGCCACCAACGCGAAACGCGACCGTCCCTCCGCGGCCCCTGGTGCGGGACGGGAGGAGCGGTCGCGCTCCGTCGGCTGTGCTTCGGTGTCCATCGGGGCCAGATGCTATCCGGCCCCGCTGTGACCTCCGAGAAGCGCTCAGTTCTCGCGCTTCTCCTTGATCTTCGCGGCCTTGCCGCGCAGCTCGCGCAGGTAGTACAGCTTGGCGCGACGCACGTCACCGCGGGTCACGAGCTCGATCTTCTCGACGATCGGGGTGTGCACCGGGAAGGTGCGCTCGACGCCGACGGAGAACGAGACCTTGCGGACCGTGAAGGTCTCGCGGACACCGGCGCCCTGGCGACGGATGACCACGCCCTTGAACTGCTGCACACGGGAGCGGTTGCCCTCGATGACGCGCACGTGGACGTTGACGGTGTCACCCGGGCGGAAGGCCGGGACGTCGCTGCGCAGCGACGCGGCGTCGACGGAGTCGAGCAGGTGAGACATTTCGTCTGCTTTCTTCGCCCATGCCACAGGTCATCGGCGGTAGCTAGTGTTTCGGGAGGATGCCGTACGGGTCGGGGCGGGCGTCGTGTCCCCCTGTGGCAGGGGCGCACGCCGGACGACGCACAACAGCGACCTATTGTTCCATGCCTTCCGGCCTGCGCCAAAATCGGCCGTACGGCTCCCCCGCCGGGTCCGGTGCCCAGCCCAGGATGGAGAGCATCTCGCGGTCCTTCTTGTCGAAGACCTTGGGGTCGCAGCGCTCGATGAGGTCGGGCCGGTGGGCCGTCGTACGCCTGAGGGCCTCGTCGCGGCGCCAGCGGGCGATCTTGCCGTGATGCCCGCTGAGCAGCACGTCCGGGATGCCGCGGCCGCGCCACTCGGGCGGCTTGGTGTAGACGGGCCCCTCCAGGAGGTTGGCCATGGCGCCGGGCGCGAAGGAGTCGTCGCGGTGCGACTCGGCGTTGCCGAGGACACCGGGCAGCAGCCGTGCCACGGCCTCCGTGATCACCAGTACGGCCGCTTCGCCGCCGGCGAGGACGTAGTCGCCGATGGACACCTCGTAGACCGGCATCCTGGTGGCGTACTCGTCGATCACCCGGCGGTCGATGCCCTCGTAGCGCGCGGGCGTGAAGATCAGCCAGGGGCGCTCGGAGAGCTCGACGGCGAGTTCCTGGGTGAAGGGGCGGCCGCTCGGGGTGGGCACGATGAGGGCGGGCCCGTGGGAGCCCGTCTCGTAGCCGTCCGCCAGCGCGGAGTCCAGCGCGTCACCCCAGGGCCCCGTCTTCATGACCATGCCCGGACCGCCGCCGTACGGGGTGTCGTCGACGGTGTTGTGACGGTCGTAGGTCCACGCGCGCAGGTCGTGCACCTGAACCTGGAGCTGCCCACGCGCGCGTGCCTTGCCGACCAGGGAGACGTTCAGCGGTTCGAGGTACTCGGGGAAGATCGTGACGACGTCGAGGCGCATCGCTTACGACTCTTCCCGCGACGAGGCGATCTCCGCCTGATCGTCGATCAGCCCGGGCGGCGGTGTGATGACCGCCTTCTGCTCCTCCAGGTCGATCTCGGCGACGATCTCCTCGACGAACGGGATCATCACCTCGCTGCCGTCGGGCCGCTCCACGATGAAGAGGTCCTGGGAGGGCAGGTGCGAGATCTCGGTGATGCGGCCGACCTCGACGCCGTCCGCGGTGACCACGTCGAGATCCATGAGCTGGTGGTCGTAGTACTCGTCCTCCTCCTCGGGCAGCTCGTCGGGGTCGACCTCGGCGATCAGGAGGGTGTTGCGCAGTGCCTCGGCGGCGGTGCGGTCCTTGACGCCCTCGAAGCGCAGGAGGAGGCGGCCGCTGTGGACGCGGCCGGTCTCGATGGTGAGGGGTCCCGTGGCGGCGGGATCGGTGGCGAGTACGGCACCGGGAGCGAGCCTGAGTTCCGGCTCGTCCGTACGTACCTCGACGGTGACCTCGCCCTTGATGCCGTGGGCGCGGCCGATCCGTGCGACTACCAGCTGCACTGTGCTTGCTCTCCTGTCCTACGGCTACGGGCCGTCATACGACTACGGGCCGGGGACGGCCCGATGGCCCTCCCCGGCCCGAGCCGGTGCTGCGTTGCGTCAGCGGACGTGGTCCACGTCGACGAGGTCGACGCGGACACCGCGGCCGCCGATGGCGCCCACGACGGTACGCAGGGCGCGTGCGGTGCGGCCGTTGCGACCGATCACCTTGCCGAGGTCGTCGGGGTGGACCCGGACCTCCAGCACGCGTCCGCGGCGCAGGTTGCGCGAGGCGACCTGCACATCGTCAGGGTTGTCGACGATGCCCTTCACGAGGTGCTCGAGAGCCTCCTCGAGCATGCTCAGGCCTCGGTCGACTCGGACTCGGCGGCAGCCTCGTCCTTCTTCTCAGCCTTCTTCTTCTGGGTGATGGCCTCACCCTTGCCCTCGTCGTCGCCACCGAGGGCGTCGAAGACCGGGCGAGCGGCCTTCGGCTCGGCCACGAGGAGCGGAGCCGGAGCCGGCAGGCCCTTGAACTTCTGCCAGTCGCCGGTCAGCTTGAGGATGGCGAGAACCGGCTCGGTCGGCTGCGCGCCGACACCCAGCCAGTACTGCGCACGCTCGGTGTCGACCTCGATGCGCGAGGGGTTCTGCACCGGGTGGTACAGACCGATCTCCTCGATCGCACGGCCGTCACGACGGGTGCGGGAGTCGGCGACGACGATGCGGTAGTGAGGCGAACGGATCTTGCCCAGACGCTTCAGCTTGATCTTGACTGCCACGGGAGTGGGTTCTCCTGGTTTTGACGTGGTTGGGCACGGCGAGATTGCCGCGTGGGGTTGCGGTACCCGAGTGCCCGATGGACGCGTCAGCCGGAGGCGAGAGGGTTCCTGTGCGGCTGTCGAGTACAGCTAGCCATTGTGCCACACCCCGCGGCGCGCTTCCGACCGGGACCGAGGCGGGGGCTTCGGGGCATGGCGAAGCAGCACCTGGTGATCCAGGTGCCGTGAGGGTGGGTGCGGCGCCCCGCACCCACCCTGTGCCCGACCGACAGCCACGAGTTGCCGGTAGGGCGGTCAGCTCGCCGCCGCGCCCACGACCTCGGGGATCCGGAACGGCTTCCCGCAGCCCCCGCAGACGATCGGCGCCTGGGCCAGGACGGACGGGACGACCCGCACATTGCGACCGCAGTCGCAGACCGCCTTGACCCGGACCCCGCCCCCGGAGGACCCGTGCCGGGCCGCCGGACCCCGGAAGGAGCGGGCGGTGTCGGCGGAGGTCGCCGCGGTGTGGGCCTTGAGCGCGCGCTGGAGCCGCTCGATGGTCGGGCGGTACCGGCGCTTCGCCTCGGGGGTGAGCGTGACCAGCGAGAAGCCGCTGCTGGGATGCGGCTCCTCGGGGTGGTCCAGGCCCATCTCCTCGGCGATCGCGAGGAATCTGCGGTTGTGGTAGCGGCCGGCGCGCGAGGTGTCGCGAATGCCTCGCGCGGCGGCGATGCCGTGGACTGCCTCGTGAAGCAGTCGCTCGAAGGAGAGCTCGTGACCGCAGGCGGACGACGACTCCCCGATCAGTGACTCTGGCGCGGCAAGGTCGGGCAGCTCGGGGTGGTACCGCTGAATGTCGGCCCACGCCTCTGCCAGCTCTGCGGCGAGAACAGGTGGTGTCTGTGTCGTGCTCACGTAATGACAACGAGCCAGAGTGCCGCTGTGTTCCTATTCCGGGGCATCCCAAATAATTTGCACGTACCCGTCAGTTGCCGCTGATGCGTGGAGACGAGGGCGGGTGCGCTGATCTGCGGAGAAGCCTCACAGCTCATACCAAGCCGGTACGTAGTGTGAGGTACGCCCCGGCGCGTAGATCGCGTCCACGCGCCGGGGCGGTTGTGATCCGCGGGTGCGCAAGAGGCGTTTCGGTCGCTCTCGCGCCGGAAGGGCTCTGCCTCAGTAAGCGCGTGCGACCACTGCGACGTTACCGGGGGCGTCGTCGGTTCCCGGCACCGACCCGTCCTCCGCGACCAGACACCGTACGGTGACCGCGTGCTCGGCCAGCCTGGCCTCGCCCTCTTCACCGAGGACGGCCCACGGGATCCGCGCCCAGCCTCCGCCGACAGCGGCCTCGACCGCCTCGTCGAAGGTCGACACCTCGGTCGTACGGGACTCGCGGCGCTCCCGGGACTGGGCCAGCAGCAGCGCCTGGTCCTCCTCCAGGAACCCGGGAAGCAGTGCCGCCAGGGAATCCAGCGCCACGGCCTCCTTGCCGCCCGGAATACGGCGGGCCACCATCGCGGTGCCGTTCTCCAGGTCACGGGGGCCGACCTCGACGCGGACCGGCACGCCCTTGAGCTCCCAGTCGACCGCGCGGCGGCCGAAGGGGGTGTCGGTGCGGTCGTCGACGTGGACGCGCAGGCCCGCCGCCTTCAGCCGGTCGCCGAGCTCGCGGACCTTGGCCAGAACCGGTTCGTCCCCCTTGATCGCGAGCACGACGACCTGGGTCTGCGCGAGCCGGGGCGGCACGCGCAGGCCGTGGTCGTCGCCGTGCATCATCACCAGGGCGCCGATCATGCGGGTGGTGGAGCCCCAGGAGGTCTGCCAGACGAGTTCCTGGGTGCCGTCCTTCGACAGGTAGGAGGTGTTGAAGGCCTTGGCGAAGTTCTGGCCCAGCTCATGGCTGGTGGCCATCTGGAGGGCCTTGCCGTCGCCCATCATCCCTTCGAGCGTGAGGGTGTTGATGGCTCCGGCGAACCGCTCCTTGACGGTCTTGCGGCCGGGGACGACGTCCATCGCGAGGACGTTCGTCATGAAGTCCTCGTAGACCTGGCGGTGGATGTGCGAGGCGAACGCGCGCGCGTCCTGTTCGGTGGCGTGCGCGGTGTGGCCCTCCTGCCACAGGAACTCCGACGTCCGCAGGAAGAGCCGGGGCCGCAGCTCCCAACGCACCACGTTGGCCCACTGGTTGATCAGCAGCGGCAGGTCGCGGTAGCTCTGCACCCACTTCGAGAAGTAGTCGTTGATGATCATCTCGGAGGTGGGGCGGACGACCGCGGGCTCCTCCAGCTCCTTGCCGCCGCCGTGGGTGACGACCGCGAGCTCGGGCGCGAAGCCCTCGACGTGATCGGCCTCGCGGGTGAGGTAGGACTGCGGGATCAGCAGCGGGAAGTACGCGTTCTGGGTGCCCGTCTCCTTGATCCGGGCGTCCATCTCGGCCTGCATCCGCTCCCACAGCCCGTACCCGTACGGTCGGATGACCATCGTGCCGCGCACCGGACCGTTGTCGGCCAGTTCGGCCTTGGTGATCAGATCCTGGTACCAGCGCGGGAAGTCGTCCGCCCGGGGTGTGAGAACAGGTGCCTTTGCCATGGCGCGATGCTACGGGCCCACGTTGCCGTCATGTGAATTCTTTTCCCCGGCACATGCCAACCGGCAAGCAGGGCCCTTCACCCTCTGGACGAGCCGTCGAGTGCGGAGTTACCTGGCATACGGGGGAAGTGCGAGCGCACGTCACGGGGGCTACGGAATCGGGCACAAAGTCAACTCTCGGCGGATTGGGGCGCTTATCCATGACACCTACGCTCGTGCGGCAGCACCTGTCCTCAGCGGGAGAGACCTCCCGTGCGGACCTCGGTGCACGCGCGCGTGACTGGTCCGAGATCCAGGAGCGGATGCTGGTTCCGCTGTACGAGGCCGTCTACGAGCGACTGGAAGTGGGCCCCGCGACGCGGCTGTTGGGCCTCGGCTGCGGCAGCGGACTCGCCCTGCTGATGGCCGCCTCCAGAGGCGCCGCGGTCACCGGTGTCGAGCCCGCCTCCCCCGAGCGCCTGGCCCTCGCGCGCGAGCGGCTGCAACCGGAGGCCTGGGGCACGCGGGCACGCGGACGCACCCGGCTCGCCGAGGGGACGCCCGAGGACGTCGCCGACGCCGACGCGCCGCCGTACACCGTCGTGACCGCCTTCGAGCCGATCGGCTGTCTCGCGGGCGACTCGGAGGGGCTCGGGGACCTGCTCGCGGCGGCGACTCCGCTCGCCGCGCGGGGGGCGCCCGTGGTGCTCGCCGGCTGGGGGCCGCCGGAGCGGTGTGCCACGTCGTCCGTGCTGCGGGTGGCCACCAAGCTGGCGGATCCGCTGCGCGGCGCGGGCCGTTGGCGCCCGGCCCTGCGCGACGACCTGGAGGAGGTCGCCGAGGGGGCCGGCCTCAGGCCCGACGGCTCGGGCCGGGTGGCCTGCCCCTTCGGGTACGCCGATGTCGACAGCGCCCTCAAGGGCCTGCTGTCGACCGGGCTGTTCGACGCGGCCATCGCGGCGACCGACCGGGCTCAGGTGGACAAGGAGGTGACGGAGGCACTCCATGCCCACCGGCGCCGGGACGGCACGGTATGGATGCCGAACGTCTTCCGCTACCTGATCGCGCGGGTTCCCTGAGTCCCCTCAGGTCTCCAGCCGGCGGGCTCGCTGAGTGTCAGCCCATGAACTTCTTGAACTCGTCCGGCAGTTCGAAGTCCTGCCCGCCCTGCTGACCCGGCAGCCCGAAGGCACCGCCGGGCGCGGCACCGCCCTGGGCCCCCGCGGCCCGGCGCGCGGCCTCCTCGGCCTCCTGCTGCTTGCGCTTCATCGGGTTGCCGGAGCGCTGCTTGCCCTTGGCCTTCTTCGGCTGCTTCTTGGCGCGGCCGGGGCCGCCGCCCATGCCCGGGATCCCCGGCATGCCCGGCATCCCGCCGCCCTGGGCCATGCGGGACATCATCTTGCGGGCCTCGAAGAACCGCTCGACGAGGTTCTTGACCGCGCTGACCTCGACACCGGAGCCCTTGGCGATACGGGCGCGGCGCGAGCCGTTGATGATGGTCGGCTCCTGGCGCTCGGCCGGGGTCATCGACTTGATGATCGCGGCGGTGCGGTCGACGTCCCGCTCGTCCAGGTTGTTGATCTGGTCCTTGATCTGGCCCATGCCCGGGAGCATGCCGAGCAGCTTGGAGATGCTGCCCATCTTGCGGACCTGCTCCATCTGGGCCAGGAAGTCGTCCAGGGTGAAGTCCTGGCCCTTCTTGGACGCCAGCTTGGAGGCCATCTTCTCGGCCTCTTCCTGACTGAACGTCTTCTCCGCCTGCTCGATCAGGGTGAGCAGGTCACCCATGTCGAGGATGCGGGAGGCCATCCGGTCGGGGTGGAAGGCGTCGAAGTCCTCCAGCTTCTCGCCGTTGGAGGCGAACATGATCGGCTTGCCGGTGATCTGCCGGATCGACAGGGCCGCGCCACCGCGGGCGTCACCGTCGAGCTTGGAGAGCACCACGCCGTCGAAGCCGACGCCGTCGCGGAAGGCCTCGGCGGTGTTGACCGCGTCCTGACCGATCATCGCGTCGACGACGAAGAGGATCTCGTCCGGGCTGACGGCGTCGCGGATGTCCGCGGCCTGCTGCATCAGCTCGGCGTCGATACCGAGGCGGCCGGCGGTGTCCACGATCACGATGTCGTGGACCTTCGCCTTGGCGTGCTCGATCGAGTCCTTGGCGACCTTGACCGGGTCACCCACGCCGTTGCCCGGCTCCGGGGCGTAGACCGCGACCCCGGCGCGCTCGGCGACGACACTCAGCTGGTTGACGGCGTTGGGGCGCTGGAGGTCGGCGGCGACCAGCAGCGGCGAGTGGCCCTGCTCCTTCAGCCAGTGGCCGAGCTTGCCCGCGAGGGTGGTCTTACCGGCACCCTGGAGACCCGCCAGCATGATCACGGTGGGCGGGTTCTTGGCGAAGCGCAGGCGCCGGGTCTCGCCGCCGAGGATCGTGACGAGTTCCTCGTTGACGATCTTCAGGACCTGCTGGGCGGGGTTCAGCGCCCGGGAGACGTCGGCGCCGAGGGCACGCTCCTTGACGTTCTTGATGAACGTCCGCACGACCGGCAGGGCCACGTCCGCTTCCAGCAGCGCGATCCGGATCTCGCGCGCGGTGGCGTCGATGTCCGCCTCGGAGAGCCGTCCCTTGCCGCGCAGGTTCTTGAAAGTCGCTGAGAGGCGATCGGAAAGAGTATCGAACACGGCGCTCGCGGTCCTCGGGGTCGGTGGCAGCTGGGAATCGCCCTCCAGGGTATCCCGGCGACACAGTCCGCCGGGATCCCCCGGTCAGCCCCGCAGGGTCTCCTCCAGCTTCCGGGCCACGGAGGCCGCCTCACCGGCCGCCAGCGGGACGCCCTTGGCGTCGGTGACGTAGAAGGCGTCCACCGCGTTGGCGCCCAGCGTCGACACGTGCGCGCTGCGCATCCGCACCCCGGCGTCCTCCAGCGCCCGCCCGATGCGGAACAGCAGTCCCGGGGCGTCCTGGGCGCGGACCTCGATCACCGTGGCGTGCCGGGAGGCCGCCGACGCGACCGCCACGCGCGCGGGGGGCGCGACGACACCCCGGCGCCTGGGATACGCGGCGTCCCGCTCGGCGAGCCGCGCGGCGACGTCCAGCGAGCCGTCCAGGGCCCGTACGAGGTCGGCGCGCAGCCGGGCCGCCTGCGGCAGCGAGCCGTACTGGGCGGCGACCCGCCAGTTCAGCAGCAGCACCGAGCCCTCGACGCCGTCGGGCAGGTCCAGGGCGCGCAGTTCGGCGGTGCGGACGGTCAGGCGGTGCACGGCCAGCACGCCGGCGACCGCGGGCAGCACGCCCGGCTGGTCCGGTACGGCGATCACCAGCTCCACGCCGAGCGGTTCGGGGTCCCCGGACGGCTGGTCCTCCGCATGGACCGGCGGTTCGGTCTGCGCGCGCAGCGACAGCACCGGCCCGCCGGTCGCGACGGCCTCGATGGCGAGCCGCTCCTGCTCGGCGGTGGGCGCGGCGGCCTCGGGCTCCTCGGGGGCGTCCCCCGAGAGCACCGCGGCGACCCGCTTGACCAGGTCGGCGACGAGCGAGCCCCGCCAGGACGACCAGGCGGCCGGACCGGTGGCCAGCGCGTCCGCCTCGGTCAGCGCGTGCAGCAGCTCAAGGGTGCCCTGCGACCCGACCGCCTCGGCGACGGAGCGCACGGTGGCCGGGTCCTCCAGGTCACGCCGGGTGGCGGTGTCCACGAGCAGCAGGTGGTGCCGTACGAGCGTCGCGAGTACGGCGACGTCGTCGCGGTCGAAGCCGATCCGCGCGGCGACATCGCGCGCGATGATCTCGCCGGCCACGGAGTGGTCGCCGGGCCAGCCCTTGCCGATGTCGTGCAGCAGCGCGGCGACCAGCAGCAGGTCGGGGCGGTGGACGCGGCGGGTGAACTCGGAGGCGCGCACGGCCGTCTCGATGAGGTGGCGGTCGACGGTCCAGATGTGCACGGCGTTGCGCTGGGGGCGGCAGCGGACCCGCTCCCAGTCGGGCAGCATGCGGGTGATCAGGCCCTCGGCCTCCAGCGCCTCCCAGACCTCGATGGTGGGCTGCCCCGAGCCGAGCAGGGTCACGAGCTGCTCGCGCGCCTCGGCGGGCCACGGCGTGGGCAGCGGGCGGACACCGGCCGCCATGCGCCGTACGGCGTGCAGGGAGAGCGGGAGCCCGGCCTGGGCGGCGGCGGCCGCGGCCCGCAGCGGCAGCACGGGGTCGCGGTCGGGGCGGGCGGCCCGCGCGAGCACGACCTCGCCGTCCTGCTCGACGACCCCCTCGGCGAGCGGTGACCGCTCGGCGACCGGCTTGCCGCCGCCGAGCATGGCCCGCAGCCGCGGTCGTACGGCACGCGACCTGAGCACGCGTCCGACCTCGCGCCAGGTGACGTCACTGGCGTAGGAGATGACCCGCGCGGCCTCGTAGACCTGGCGCAGGAGTGTGTCGGCGTCCAGGAGACCGAGTTCGGCGGCGACCTGGTCCTGTTCCTGGAGCGCGAGCCGGTCGGTGGCCCGGCCGGTCGCCAGGTGCAGGGCGTCCCGGACGTCGAGCAGCCGGCGCCGGGCGTCGTCGAGGCCCTCGCGCGGGGCGTCGGCCAGCCAGGAGGCGGCGACGGCGCGCAGGGCGGTGGCGTCGCGGAGTCCACCGCGGGCCTCTTTGAGGTCGGGTTCGAGCAGGTACTGGAGCTCGCCCTGGCGCTCGGCACGCTCGGCGCACATCTCCTGAAGCTCGGGGAGGCGCTTGGGCGCCTGGTTGCGCCAGTCGGCGAGGACGGTCGTACGCAGTCCCGCTGTCAGCCCCAGATCGCCGGCGATGTGACGGGCGTCCAGGAGACCGAGTTGGACTTTCAGATCCTCGGCGGCGGTCTTGCGGGCCTCCGCCGGTGTGCGCACCGAGTGGTCGAGGGCCAGGCCCAGGTCCCACACCGGGTACCAGATGCGGTCGGCCAGCGCGGCGACCGCGTCCGAGGCGCTGCCGTCGTGCAGCAGGACCAGGTCCAGGTCGCTGCGCGGGGACAACTCGCCGCGGCCGTAGCCGCCGACGGCGATCAGGGAGACCCCGCGCGGCTGCTCGGAGCCCGCGGAGAAGAGTCCCGCGAGCCAGTCGTCGGTCAGTTCGGCGAGGGCGGAACGGCGCGGCGGCCCGGACCGCGCCCCCTCCTGGA
>NZ_JBHUXV010000046.1:0-68622 GCF_042669125.1 Streptomyces sp. NPDC057253
ACGGGGGAGTGCTCGGCCGCCCGGGGAGGGTGAGCCGGGCCCGGGTTCAGGTCGGGCCCGGCCCTGCTCTGCGGGCCGCTCAGGCCTTGGCCAGCTCCTTCTCGCCGCCCTGCTCGGGGATCTCGGCCACGCTGTCGTCGTCGGCGTGGTCCAGGAGCGTCTTCTCGTCGAAGGGCAGGTGCCCCGCGAGCACCTGGTCGACCCGCTCGCGGTCGATCTCCTTGGTCCAGGTGCCGATCAGGACGGTGGCGACGGCGTTGCCCGCGAAGTTGGTCAGGGCGCGTGCCTCGCTCATGAAGCGGTCGATGCCGACGATCAGGCCGATGCCGTCCACCAGGGCGGGCTTGTGCGACTGGAGGCCGCCCGCCAGGGTCGCGAGACCGGCGCCGGTGACACCGGCGGCGCCCTTCGAGGCGACGAACAGGAACAGCAGCAGCGGGATCTGCTCGCTGACGGCCATCGGGGTGCCCATGGCGTCGGCGACGAACAGCGAGGCCATGGTCATGTAGATCATGGTGCCGTCGAGGTTGAAGGAGTAGCCGGTCGGGATGGTGATGCCGACCACCGGCTTGCTGACACCCAGGTGCTCCATCTTCGCGATGACCCGCGGCAGCGCGGACTCGGAGGAGGAGGTCGACAGGATCAGCAGGAACTCACGGCTGAGGTACTTGAACAGGGTGAGGATGTTCAGGCCGGCGACGATCCGCAGCAGCGTGCCGAGCACGATGAAGACGAACAGCAGACAGGTGACGTAGAAGCCGAGCATCAGCACGGCGAGGCTCTTCAGGGCGTCGACACCGGCGGAGCCGACGACGGCGGCCATCGCGCCGAAGGCGCCGATCGGGGCGGCCCACATCACCATGGCGAGGACCCGGAAGACGAGCCGCTGGATGTGCTCGACACCGCGCAGGATCGGCTGGCCCGCGGAGCCCATGGCCTGGAGCGCGAAGCCGCACAGGAGCGCGATGAGCAGGGTCTGGAGGACCTCGCCCTCGGTGAAGGCGGAGACGAAGGTCGTCGGGATGATGCCGAGCAGGAACTCGGTGGTGTCCTTGGCCTCGGCGTCGACCTGGGCGTGACCGGCGTCCTTGATGGCGTCGGTGACGGCGAGACCGGTGCCCGGCTCCAGGATGTTGCCGACCACCAGGCCGATGCCCAGCGCGACCAGCGACATGATCATGAAGTAGACGAGGGCGATACCGCCGACGGCACCGACCTTGGCGGCCTTCCGTACCGAGCCGATACCGAGCACGATCGTGCAGAAGATGATCGGCGAGATCATCATCTTGATCAGGTTCACGAACCCGGTGCCGATCGGCTTGAGCTCGACCGCGAAGTCGGGCGCGACCAGACCCACGGTGATACCGAGGGCGACCGCGACGATCACCGCGATGTACAGGTAGTGGGTGCGGTCCTTCTTGACTGCGGGTGCCGTATCGGGGGTGCTGGCGGCCACGGCTGCCCTCCTTGACGTCGTCGTCGGCATGACCGGCGTGCGGCTCACGTCCGGGCTTTTAGAGGAATGCCGTGACTATGTCGCGCCCTGTGAGGGCGGTCACCCTTCCGTTCATTTAGTTCACAATCAGCCAGGGAGGCAGACTGACGACATGCGTATCCCCGCCGTACCCAGACCCCGCAGCCTCGCCGCTCAGCTCTTCGCCATGCAGGCCGTGCTGATCGCCGTGCTCGTGGCGGGATACGCGCTGTTCACGTACGTCAGCGACCGGGGCCAGGCCGAGGACGCGGCACGGGATCAGGCCAGGGCGGTGGCGCGGGCGGTCGCGGACTCGCCGTCCGTGCGGGAGGCGATCGGGACGGCGAAACCGTCGGCCGAACTCCAGCCCTACGCGCTGCGGGTCATGGCCGACACCGAGGTCGACTTCGTCACGATCATGAGCCCGCAGGGCATCCGGTGGACCCACCCCGACAAGAACCAGATCGGCAAGCACTTCCTCGGCAACACCGAGCGCGCGCTCAACGGCGAGACCTTCACCGAGACCTACAAGGGCACCCTCGGCTACTCCGTGCGCGCCGTGACCCCGGTCAAGGACGACAAAGATCGGGTGATCGGCCTGGTCAGCGCCGGTATACAGGTCGAGAGGATCAGCAAGCGGGTGCAGGGCCAGCTGACCGCCCTGCTGGTCGTCGCGGGCGGCGCGCTCGCGCTCGGGGCCATCGGGACGTACGTCATCAACGCCCGGCTGCGCCGGCACACCCACGGCATGAACGCGGCCGAGCTCAGCCGTATGCACGACTACCACCAGGCCGCCCTGCACGCCGTGCGCGAGGGGCTGCTGATGCTGGACGGGCAGTACCGGGTGGCGCTGATCAACGACGGCGGTCGGGAGCTGCTCGACGTCGGTGACGTGGTGGGCCGTTCGGTGGCGGACCTCGGGCTGCCGGTGCCGCTGACGGGGGCGCTGCTGGCGTCGGAGCCGCGGGTGGACGAGGTGCATCTGACGGCGTCGCGGGTGCTGGTCGTCAACACCTCGCCGGTCTCCGGCGGGGAGCAGCGCGGGACCGTGGTCACCCTGCGCGATGTCACCGAACTCCAGTCACTGATGGGCGAGTTGGACTCGGAGCGCGGCTTCACGCAGGCGCTGCGCTCGCAGGCCCACGAGGCGGCGAACCGGCTGCACACCGTGGTCTCCCTGATCGAACTGGGCCGCTCCGAACAGGCGGTGGACTTCGCGACCGCCGAACTGGAGCTGGCGCAGACGCTGACGGACCAGGTGGTGGCGGCGGTGGGTGAACCCGTCCTCGCCGCCCTTCTGCTGGGCAAGACCGCGCAGGCGAACGAGCGGGGTGTGGAGCTGGTGGTGTCCGAGGACAGCCGGCTCGACGACGGCCTGCTGCCGGACTCGCTCCCGGCCCGGGACCTGGTGACGATCCTCGGCAACCTCATCGACAACGCGGTGGACGCCGCGCAGGGGAGCGTGCGGGCGCGGGTGACGGTGACGGCCTACACGGAAGGGCACGGGCTGGTCCTGCGGGTCTCCGACAGCGGGTCGGGCGTCGACCCCGCCCACGCCGAGGCGGTCTTCCAGCGCGGCTTCTCCACGAAGCCGGCGGGCCCGGGCGGCCGCGGCCTGGGCCTCGCCCTGGTCCGCCAGGCAGTCACCCGCCGCAAGGGCACGCTGACGGTGGCGGAGGCGGCGGAGGGCGGCGCCGAGTTCGAGGTCCGACTCCCCTTGGGCACCGACCCGGGGGACTCCGAACACGCTACGACCCCGGCCGACGCGCCCGTTTCCGACGGTGCGGCGGCCTCGGAGCACCCCGCGGTCCCCCGCACCTCCCCCACCCCCCAGGACCCCCCACCCCCCGACACCGCTACCGTCCCCGGCAGTTCCACGGTTTCCGGAGGTGATGTGTGACCGGTCAGCAGGCCATCCGTGTCCTGGTCGTCGAGGACGATCCGGTTGCCGCCGATGCGCATGTCATGTACGTCAACCGGGTCCCCGGCTTCGTGGCCGTCGGCAAGGCCCACACCGGCGCCGAGGCCCGGCGGCTCCTGGACCGTACCGCCGTCGACCTGCTGCTTCTCGATCTGCACCTGCCGGACGGGCACGGGTTGCAGCTGGCCCGGCAGTTGCGCGCGGCCGGGCATCAGGCGGACGTGATAGCGGTGACGTCGGCCCGGGACCTGACGGTCGTCAGGGAGGGCGTCTCGCTCGGTGTCGTGCAGTACGTGCTGAAGCCGTTCACCTTCGCGACCCTGCGCGACCGCCTCGTCCGCTACGCCGAGTTCCACGCGGCGGCCGGCGAGGCGAGCGGTCAGGACGAGGTCGACCGCGCGCTGGCCACGCTCCGCGCACCGGGCCCGGCCGCCCTGCCCAAGGGCCTCAGCGCGCCCACCCTGGAGCGCGTGACGCTCGCCCTGCGGGACCGCGCGGAGGGCCTGACGGCGACCGGCCTCGCCGAGGTGGTCGGCATCTCCCGGATCACCGCCCGCCGTTATCTGGAGCATCTGGTCGACGCGGGCCGGGCGGCCCGCAGTCCGCAGTACGGCACGGTCGGCCGGCCGGAGCTCCAGTACCGGTGGGTCAAGGGCCAGTGAGACCTGACCGTGCACGGCGTCCCGTTCATCCCGCTGCTCACCCCGGACCGGATGCCGGCCTCCGTCAGCATCAGTCGATGGTCCGGCGAGGCCCGGTGAAAGGGGCGACCCCCGACGCCCCGCCCCGGATCCCCGCCACCCCACCGCCAGGCCCGCTCACCCCTCCGGCAGCACCCCGGGACGGAACGGCTCCACGGCCCGCCCGCCCTGGCCGGCACATCACGGCGGCCCCTGCGCCCGCTCTCGGCCGTCGCACCCGATGGGATCGCGGACGCCCCTCCCCAGGAGCCCCGCCTCACACTCACTCCTCCGGCAGCACCCCAGGGCGGAACGGCTCCACTCCCACCACCCTCCGTACCCGCACCGGCTCGATCAGCAGCATTACCCGGCGTTCGCCCGGTAGGAGCCACGGGTACCGGTCCTCGCCGATGTACTTGCGGGTGAGGCGGTCCATGGAGTGGGCCGCCTCCTCGCCCTCCACGAAGCGGACCACCCGGCCCCGGATCTCGACGCGGTCGTAGGGGTTGTCGGGGTCGTGGTGGGAGAGGGAAACGTTCGGATTGCGCCGCAGGTTTTCCTCCTTCACCCGCCCGATCGCCGTGTTGACCATGACGTACTCACCTTCGAGATCCGCCCACATGGGCGAGACCTGCGGCGCCCCGTCCGGACCGACCGTCGCGAGATGCCAGAAGTTCGGCGCCAGCAACCGCTCGCGAATATGCCCCTCTACCTTGCCATTCACTTCGTACACGAAGATCACGCCTCTTTCCGGCCACCCGCACGGACCCCCGGCGCCATCCTCGCCACCACCCCCGCGCCACCGACAGACGATCTTCAGCCAGCCCGAACCCACGGTCGAAACCGTAGATTCCTACAATCCGTGTTCCTGGCCGAACAGACCGTAGTCACCGGCCGCGCACTTCCCTAGCTTGTGGGCCGTGCGCCGACCCCCAGCTCTCCCGAACCAGCCCGGACCCCCCTTCGACCACCTCACCGCCCGCAGACTCCGTGTCGCCCTCGACATGGGCCCCGAGCACGTGGCCTACGGGCTGCGCGTCTCGTACGGACTCCCCTACGTCACCCCGGATCTCGTCCTCGCCTGGGAGCGCGGGATCGTGTGCCCCACCAGTCCGGAACTCACCGCTCTCGCGGGCGTGTTGTGGTGCTCCCCCGGCGAACTCATCGGCCGCCCCCGCACCCTGCGCGAACACCGCGTCGCCCGCGGCATCGCCCCCGAGGACGTGGCCCGTGCCGTCGGCCTCGAACTGCTCGCCTACCTGAGCATGGAGGAGCACGACGAGTGGCGCGGCACCGACCGCCAGTCCACCGCACTCGCCGAGCTGCTGGAGCTGACCCTGCCGGACTTCGTCACCGTCACCGGACGGGAGAAGCGGCTCGCCGAATGTCTGCGCGGCGCAGTCAACACGCGCTGGCAGGCCTACGTCCGGCAGGTCGCCAAGATCGTGCCCCTGGACCGGCACCTGGTGGAGGACACCCTCCAGGAGCTGCACCGGCAGTACCAGGGGCAGATGGTGTCCACCCTGAGCTGGGGCGGCGGCGGGGAGCACTCCGGCGAGGCCGGCCAGGAGTTCCTGGACGAGATCGTGGAGCGCTTCTGGGAGGCGGTCGAGGGACGGCCGTAGAAGCCCCTCGACGGCCTCGATCCGAAGACCGGCAACCGGCAACCGGCAACCGGCAACCGGCGACCCACGACGCGGGACCGCCTAGAAGACCGACTCCGCCTCGTCCATCCGGTCCTTCGGGACCGTCTTCAGCTCGGTGACCGCCTGCGCGAGCGGCACCATCACGATGTCGGTGCCCTTGAGCGCGGTCATCCGCCCGAACTCGCCCCGGTGCGCGGCCTCCACCGCGTACCAGCCGAAGCGGGTGGCGAGGACACGGTCGTAGGCGGTCGGGACGCCACCGCGCTGCACATGGCCGAGGATGACCGGCTTGGCCTCCTTGCCGAGCCGGCGCTCCAGCTCGTACGCCAGCGCCGTGCCGATGCCCTGGAAGCGCTCGTGGCCGAACTTGTCGATCTCGCCCGTGCCGTAGTCCATGGTGCCCTCGGCGGGGTGGGCGCCCTCGGCGACGCAGACCACGGCGAACTTCTTGCCGCGGGCGAAGCGCTCCTCGACCATCTTGACCAGGTCGGCCGGATCGAAGGGGCGCTCGGGCAGGCAGATGCCGTGGGCGCCGGCGGCCATGCCGGACTCCAGGGCGATCCAGCCCGCGTGCCGGCCCATGACCTCGACGACCATCACGCGCTGGTGGGACTCGGCGGTGGTCTTGAGGCGGTCCATGGCCTCGGTGGCGACACCGACCGCGGTGTCGAAGCCGAAGGTGCGGTCGGTGGAGGAGATGTCGTTGTCGATCGTCTTCGGCACGCCGACGACCGGGAGCCCGGCGTCGAACAGCATGCGGGCGGCGGTGAGCGTGCCCTCGCCGCCGATCGGGATCAGCGCGTCGATGCCGAACTCGTGGATCATGTCGGAGGCGCTCTCGCAGGCCTCGCGCAGCCGGTTGCGCTCCAGGCGGGAGGAGCCGAGGATGGTGCCGCCCCGGGCCAGGATGCCGCTGACGCTGTCCAGGTCGAGGGCGCGGTAGCGGCCGTCGAGCAGGCCGGAGTAGCCGTCCTCGAAGCCGATCACCTCGTCGCCGTAGTGGTCGACCGCTCGGTGCACGACCGACCGGATCACTGCGTTCAGACCCGGGCAGTCGCCGCCTGCGGTGAGAACTCCGATGCGCATCGTGCTGTGTCTCCTGCTCGCTGTGGATACCGGTGAGCCAGGTCCGATTGTTTCACGTCCCCGAGAGCACCGTCGCATCCCGTACTGACGGGCGCCTTATCCATCGACCGGGGTACTGTCAAGAGGGTTTCCGCTCACCTCGGTGGGCGATTTTCATGTCCTGTTTTCCTGCCTGTGCGAGAGAGGGAGATCACGCGTGACCCGCAGCGTGTACGTGACCGGGATCGACCGCGGTGACGGCCGCCAGGTCGTCGAGCTGGGGGTCATGGAGCTGCTGACCCGCCAGGTCGACCGGGTGGGGGTGTTCCGGCCGCTGGTGCACCACAGCCCCGACCGGCTCTTCGAACTGCTGCGCGCCCGCTACCGGCTCTCCCAGGACCCGGCCACCGTCTACGGCCTCGACTACCACGAGGCCTCCGCGCTCCAGGCCGAGCGCGGCACCGACGAGCTGGTCTCCACCCTGGTCGAGCGCTTCCACCTGGTGGCCCGCGAGTACGACGTCGTCCTGGTCCTCGGCACCGACTTCGCCGACACCCAGCTCCCGGACGAGCTCTCCCTCAACGCCCGGCTCGCCAACGAGTTCGGCGCCTCGGTGATCCCGGTCGTGGGCGGCCGCAAGCAGCCCGCCGAGTCGGTGCTCGCGGAGACCCGCAACGCCTACCGGGCCTACGACGGCCTCGGCTGTGACGTGCTCGCCATGGTCACCAACCGGGTGGTCCGCGAGGACCGGGACGAGATCGCCGAGCGGCTTTCCGGCCGGCTACCGGTGCCCTGTTACGTCGTACCGGACGAACCCGCGCTCGCCGCGCCCACCGTCGCCCAGATCGGACAGGCCCTCGGCGCCAGGGTGATCCTGGGCGACGACTCCGGGCTCGCCCGGGACGCGCTGGACTTCGTCTTCGGCGGCGCGATGCTGCCGAACGTCCTGAACGCGCTGACCCCGGGCTGCCTGGTGGTCACCCCGGGCGACCGCGCGGACCTGGTGGTCGGCTCGCTCGCCGCGCACAGCGCCGGGACCCCGCCGATAGCCGGTGTGCTGCTCACCCTGAACGAGGTGCCGGGCGACGAGATCCTCACCCTCGCCGCGCGCCTGGCCCCCGGCACCCCGGTGCTCTCGGTGGCGGGCAACAGCTTCCCCACCGCCGCCGAACTCTCCGCGCTGGAGGGGAAGCTGAGCGCGGCCACCCCGCGCAAGGCGGAGACCGCGCTCGGGCTCTTCGAGCGGTACGCCGACACCGCCGAGCTCGCCCGCCGGGTCTCCGCGCCGAGCAGCGACCGCCTCACCCCGATGATGTTCGAGCACCAGCTCCTGGAGACGGCCCGCTCCGACAGGCGCAGGGTCGTGCTGCCCGAGGGCACCGAGCCGCGCGTCCTGCACGCCGCCGAGGTGCTGCTGCGCCGCGGGGTCTGCGACCTCACCCTGCTCGGCCCGGTCGACCAGATCCGCAAGAAGGCCGCCGACCTCGGCATCGACCTCGGCGACTGCCAACTGATCGACCCGGCGACCAGCGAGCTGCGCGACTCCTTCGCCGAGAAGTACGCGGCGCTTCGGGCCCACAAGGGCGTCACGGTCGAGCTGGCCTACGATGTCGTCTCGGACGTGAACTACTTCGGCACGCTGATGGTCCAGGAGGGGCTCGCCGACGGCATGGTGTCGGGTTCCGTGCACTCCACGGCGGCCACCATCCGTCCGGCCTTCGAGATCATCAAGACCAAGCCGGACGCCTCGATCGTGAGCAGCGTCTTCTTCATGTGCCTCGCCGACAAGGTGCTGGTCTACGGCGACTGCGCGGTCAACCCCGACCCGGACGCCGTGCAGCTCGCCGACATCGCCGTCCAGTCGGCGGCGACCGCCGAGCAGTTCGGGGTGGAGCCGCGGATCGCGATGCTGTCGTACTCCACCGGTACGTCGGGCTCCGGCGCCGACGTCGACAAGGTGCGCGAGGCCACCGAGCTGGTGCGCTCCCACCGGCCCGACCTCAAGATCGAGGGGCCGATCCAGTACGACGCCGCGGTCGAGCCGACCGTCGCGGAGACCAAGCTGCCGGAGTCGGACGTGGCCGGGCAGGCCACGGTGCTGATCTTCCCGGACCTCAACACCGGCAACAACACCTACAAGGCCGTGCAGCGTTCGGCCGGCGCGATCGCCGTCGGTCCGGTGCTCCAGGGCCTGCGCAAGCCCGTCAACGACCTGTCCCGGGGCGCCCTGGTCTCGGACATCGTCAACACCGTCGCCATCACGGCGATCCAGGCCCAGAACCCTACTGAGAAGGCATCCCGGCTGTGAGCGCCTCCCGCGTCCTCGTCCTCAACTCCGGCTCCTCGTCGGTGAAGTACCAGCTGCTCGACATGCGGGACAGTGGCAGGCTCGCGCAGGGGCTGGTCGAGCGGATCGGGGAGCAGTCCTCCCGGCTCAGGCACAGCCCCCGGGGCGGCGGGTCCCGGGAGTGGACCGGACCGATCCCGGATCACGACGCCGCGCTGAAGGCCGTGGCGGAGGAGCTGGCGAAGGACGGGCTGGGGCTGGACTCCCCCGAGCTGGCCGCCATCGGCCACCGCGTGGTGCACGGCGGGAAGTTCTTCACCGAGCCGACCGTGATCGACGAGACCGTGCTCGCCGAGATCGAGCGGCTCATCCCGGTCGCCCCGCTGCACAATCCGGCCAACCTCACCGGCATCCGCACCGCGCGGGCGCTGCGCCCGGACCTGCCCCAGGTCGCCGTGTTCGACACCGCGTTCCACACCACGATGCCGGAGTCGGCCGCGCGGTACGCGATCGACGTGGAGACCGCCGACGCCCACCGCATCCGGCGCTACGGCTTCCACGGCACCTCGCACGCGTACGTGTCCCGGGCGACGGCGAAGCTGCTCGGCAGAGCGCCCGAGGACGTGAACGTGATCGTGCTGCACCTCGGCAACGGCGCGTCCGCCTCGGCCGTGCGGGGTGGGCGGTGCGTGGACACCTCCATGGGACTGACCCCTTTGGAGGGGCTCGTGATGGGTACGCGCTCCGGTGACATGGACCCGGCCGTCATCTTCCATTTGATGCGTGTTGGCAAAATGTCCACGGACGAGATCGACACTCTTCTCAACAAGAAGAGCGGGTTGATCGGGTTGTGCGGGGACAACGACATGCGGGAGATCGGCCGCCGGATCGACGAGGGCGATGAACAGGCGAAGCTCGCTTTCGACATCTACATTCATCGCTTGAAGAAGTACATCGGCGCCTATTACGCGGTGCTCGGCCGGGTGGACGCGATCGCGTTCACGGCGGGCGTCGGGGAGAACGCGGCGCCGGTGCGGGAGGCCGCCGTGGCGGGCCTGGAGGAGCTGGGACTGCTTCTCGACCCGGAGCTGAACGCCGTACGCGCGGACGGACCGCGGGTGATCTCGCGGGCGAACTCGCGAGTAACCATCGCGGTGGTCCCGACCGACGAAGAATTGGAAATCGCGACTCAGACTTACGCACTGGTCGGAGACAACTGAGCACCCCTCCCCTCATATGCGTCTTCCGCAAGACGGAATATTCCGAGGCGAAACAAACCGATAGGATCGCCCCATGCGCCGTTCGAAAATCGTCTGTACTCTCGGCCCCGCGGTCGACTCCCACGAGATGCTGGTCTCGCTGATCGAAGCCGGCATGAACGTGGCCCGCTTCAACTTCAGCCACGGCTCGCACGCCGAGCACCAGGGGCGGTACGACCGCGTCCGTGCCGCCGCCAAGGAGACCGGCCGGGCCATCGGTGTCCTCGCCGACCTCCAGGGCCCGAAGATCCGCCTGGAGACCTTCGCCGAGGGGCCGGTCGAGCTGGAGCGCGGTGACGAGTTCGTCATCACCACCGAGGACGTCCCCGGTGACAAGCACATCTGCGGGACGACCTACAAGGGCCTGCCCGGTGACGTCGCCAAGGGCGACCCGATCCTCATCAACGACGGCAATGTCGAGCTGAAGGTCACCTCGGTCGAGGGCCCCAAGGTCAAGACGATCGTCATCGAGGGCGGTGTCGTCTCCGACCACAAGGGCATCAACCTCCCCGGCGCGGCGGTCAACGTCCCCGCGCTGAGCGAGAAGGACGTCGAGGACCTCCGCTTCGCGCTGCGCATGGGCTGCGACATGGTCGCGCTGTCCTTCGTGCGGGACGCCAAGGACGTCTACGACGTCCACAAGGTGATGGACGAGGAGGGCCGCCGGGTCCCCGTCATCGCCAAGGTGGAGAAGCCGCAGGCGGTGGACAACATGGAGGGTGTCGTGATGGCGTTCGACGCCGTCATGGTGGCCCGCGGCGACCTCGCCGTCGAGTACCCGCTCGAGAAGGTCCCGATGGTGCAGAAGCGCCTCATCGAACTGTGCCGCCGCAACGCCAAGCCGGTGATCGTGGCGACCCAGATGATGGAGTCGATGATCACCAACTCCCGTCCCACGCGCGCCGAGGCCTCCGACGTGGCCAACGCGATCCTGGACGGCGCGGACGCGGTGATGCTGTCCGCGGAGTCCTCGGTCGGCGCCTACCCGATCGAGACCGTCAAGACGATGTCGAAGATCGTCTCCGCGGCCGAGGAGGAGCTGCTCAGCAAGGGCCTCCAGCCCCTCGTGCCCGGCAAGAAGCCGCGTACGCAGGGTGGTTCGGTGGCCCGTGCGGCCTGCGAGATCGCCGACTTCCTCGGCGGCCGCGGCCTGGTGGCCTTCACCCAGTCCGGCGACACCGCCCGCCGGCTGTCGCGCTACCGCGCGCAGCAGCCGATCATCGCCTTCACCACGGACGAGAACACCCGCAACCAACTGGCGCTCAGCTGGGGCGTGGAGTCCCACGTGGTGCCGTTCGTGAACACCACGGACGAGATGGTCGACATGGTCGACCAGGAGATCGCCAAGATCAACCGCTTCAACCCGGGCGAGATCGTCATCATCACCGCGGGCTCGCCCCCCGGCGTCCCGGGCACGACGAACATGCTGCGGGTGCACCACATCGGCGGCGCGACGCAGTAGCACCTTCCCGCCTTTCCCGTACGGCACCGAGGGCGCCCCCTGTGGCAGGGGGCGCCCTCAGCCTGTGCGGCTCCCGGACGGGTCGTGGGAGTGTCGGTCAGCCGTCGGTGTACTGGTGCATCCCGGGGACGTGCAGGGTGCCGCCGTACTGCCCGGCCTGCTGGACCGTCACGTTGGTGAAGTAGATCAGGGGGATGTTCAGCGGGGGCGGGTTGTCCGGGCTGAACGTGATCGGGATCAGCCCGAGCAGGTTGCCGGAGATGCTCTCGGTGTACATCGTCGTCTTGCCGTCGGTGATCGTGGACGTCGTGCCCTTGCCGGCCTGCACGTGGTACGTCTTGCCGTGCTCGGTGACGATCTGGTGGAGGTCACCGATGTCGGTGCCGCCGGAGATGACGTACTTCAGGACCTTCTTGGTCTTGCCGCTCGCGGTCTTGACCTTGACGATGCCCTGGTAGTCGGCGCCCTTGAGGAGCAGCGAACTGGCCTTCAGGGTCCAGGCGTTGTCCGCCACGGTCACACCGGGCTCGGTGTCGCCCACCTCGTCCGTGGCGACCGGGCAGTCCTCGGGGTCGGTGGAGGAGCTCGCCGAGGGGCTCGGGGAAGCCGTCGCGTCGGCCGCCGCCTTGGTGGTGTCCTCGACGGCCTTGCCGGTGTCCTCAGCCGCCTTGGACGCCGTGTCGGTGGTGTCCTTCACGGTGTCCTCGACCGTGTCGGTGACCTTGTCGGTGGTCTCCTTGACGGGGTCCGAGGCGCCCTGCGAGGCGGATGCGGACGGGGTCGGCGTCGGGGTGGCGCTCGGCTCCCCGGTGGCCGCGTCCGACGAGGTCTTGCCGCCGGTGAAGATCCCGGTGATCGCGTCGCCGATGTCCGTCAGGAGGTTGCCGTCGTCGCTCGCGGAGGCGGAGGGGGACGGCGTCGCGGTGGCGGAGCCCGAGTCCGTGCCGGCGGAGCCGCTCTCCTCCTTGCTCGTCTCCTTGCTCGCGGAGGCGGAGGGGGACGGCGTCGGCGTGGCCTTGTCGTCGGAACCTGAATCCGACGAAGAGGACCCGCCCGAGCCGGAGCCCGATCCCGAGTCGGCGGAGGCCGAGGGGGACGGAGTCGCGGTGGAGTCGTCCGAGGGGCTCGCCGACGCGGACGGGGAGGCGCTGTCGTCCAGGGCCGCGATGCAGTCCTTGTACTCGTCCGCCGTCAGGCTCTTGGCGGTCGGCGTGTCGTCGGCCAGGGCGAGCGTCGGCGTGAACCCGATGCCCATGAGTACGGCGGTGGGCATGGCCGCCATGGCTATCGCCTTGCCGGCCGGCATGTGGAACCTGTTGAACAGCGGCTTCTTGGGCGCCGCGTGCCGAGGCCCGGTTCTGACCTCCGCGGCGGCCGCGGAGCCCTCGCCCTGAAGGTTCTCAGCCGACACGGGACCCCCCGCTCGCGTCCTCGCCACCGGCCCAGGCGTTCTCGGGCGTACGCTCCGCCGACGCGTCACGGTCGGACTCCGGCGCCTCGTAGGGCGCGGGCTCGTCCGTCACCGGCCGGAGGAGGGCGGTGTCGGAGTCGGCGGCCTGGGGGGCGTCGCCCTGCGTCCCGTGCTCGTCCAGCGGCTGCCGCCGGGGCGGCTCTCCGGGCGCCCAGGAGACCGCCAGCGCGCCACCGATCAGGGCGAACAGGAAGCCGAGGATGAAGCCGCCGATGTTGGAGACCACGAGGGACACCAGGGCGAGGACGATGGCGGCGACACCGGCGAAGACGCGGGTGGCCTGCTGGAACCACATCGTCAGGCCCAGCGTGACCAGGAGTACGCCGATGATGAGGGAGCCGGCACCCGCCGTCGTCGCCATGGCGATCGACATGGTGCCCAACTTGAGTGTGGCGTAAGGGAAGTAGGCGATCGGCACCCCGCCGAGCAGGGTGAACAGACCTGCCCAGAACGGCCGGCGGCCCCGCCAGTCACGGAAGCGCAGACGCAGCCGGGTGAAGGTCCCGACGCTCTGGTCCGGAGTCTCGGCACTCATGGAAAAAGCTCCCTGGGTCCGGTGGAAGTTCGTACCGGCTCGGCCGTAGGCGGGTGAAGCCGGAAGTTCTGAGTCTGTACGGGTGCCCGTGGCACCGTCGGCCCGGGCGGGGGCGGAGGAGCGAACGCTCCACCGCCCCCTGAGGACGGCTCAGCCGCCCTCAGGACACCCCGGTGACCGGAGCCGTCAGTAGCACTCCATGTCGGCGTCCGTGCCGAGCTTCATCGACAGACCGCTCAGCTTGAACGTGCCGGCCGTGGTCGCCCAGGCCGTCTGCTTGACGTCGTAGAGGTCGGCCTTCTCCGCCTGCTGGGCGAAGCCGCCCGGCAGCACGTTCTCGCCGGCCTTCACGTCGGGACCGCGGGTCTTGTCCTTGACCGCGACGCCGATGTCGATGTTCGTGAACTCCGCATTGGCCTGGAGGTCAGCGACGTCGATGTAGAGGTTGTGGGCCGAGACCGGCGTCTTGCCACCACCCGCGTCAAGACGCAGGTAGAACGTCTTGTTGATGAGGGGGATGGTGGTCTTGACCGACTGGCACATCTTGCTGATGGTCGCGTCGTCGAACGACGAGATCGCGACCGGCACCTGGGTCTTTTCCTTGCCGTCGACCTGCTTGTAGACGGTGTCTATACCGCCGTACTGAGCGAAGCCCGTGCCGTGCAGCTCAGCCGCCGACACCTTGAACTGCTGGCCGGAGACGCTGAACGACGCGGCGAGCGCACCCTGCGCAAGCCCGACGCCCACCGCCGCGGCCGCGGCGACGCTGGGCACCATGACCACAGCGAACCGCTTCCATCTGGTCCCGCCACGCACCTGGGACTCCATATTTCCTCCTTCTCGGACGTACATCTCCTGGCCCTGACTGCCCTCTCGAAAGGACGGCTCAGCCGGGCAGGGATGGGAGAAGTGCTACGTCCTCGGGAAGGAGAGCGCCTGCCTTCGGAGGCGCGAACCGCGCACCGATCACCGGCGATCACCCCCGAGCGACAACCACTGGTCGCGCCTGACACGCATCACGCACAACCTTGCTGGACAGGCTCCGCCCGGTTGGGCGAAGACCCCCCTGTCCAAGAACCGGCGCACCTGCCGCCGGTTCTGCTCGGTGGGGACCCAGGGAACCCCTGCGCCCGACCGGCTGTCGGGGTACGGGAAAGGACCGAGCGTCGCCGATCGTGGTGCATTCTCGCCGCCCGCACAAGGGGCTTCGTTACTCGGTAGTAACGGCCGGATAACCGAACAACGACCCACTGGTCTCGGTCGGCGACGCTGGGTGGCAGAGAAGGGGAGGACAAAGCAGTTGATCGATGGACAGAATCCGACAGATCAACGGCCCTGACTTACTGGAAGTAACAGCGGCCGCGATTACCAAGTTTTGGTAAAGCGCGGCCGCAGTGACCATCTGGCGGCAAATCTTTCACTCCGGCATCACATGCCGGGGTGTTTAGCGACTGGTCAGAACCGGGCTCGCGCCCCGCTCGGACCGGCCCTCAGAACAGCGCGCGGGACAGGGCCCGGCGGGCCGCCGACACCCGCGGGTCGTCGGCGCCGACGACCTCGAAGAGCTCAAGTAGCCGAATTCGTACGGTGTCCCGCTCGTCACCCGCGGTGCGCCGCACGGTGTCGATGAGCCGCCCGAACGCGTCCTCGACATGACCGCCCACCAGATCCAGGTCGGCGGCGGCGATCTGCGCCGGCACGTCGCCCGGCTTCTCGGCCGCGTCCTTGCGGGTCTGCTGCGGGTCCAGGCTCTGCACCCGCTGGAGCAACTCGGCCTGCGCGAGCCCCAGTTTGGCCTCCGAGTTGCCCGGGTCGTCGCTCAGCACGTTCTTGTAGGCCTGGACGGCACCGCCGAAGTCCCCTGCGTCCAGGGCGCGTACGGCGGCTTCGAGGAGCGCGTCGTACGGCCCGGCCGGCACCGCGGCGGCCGGCTGGGCCCCGGCGCCGCCGCCCGGCACGGCGTCCGGGTCGACCGTGAGACCGGTGAGCCCGAAGCGCTGTTCGGCGACCTGCACCAGCTGGTCCAGGGTCTGCTGGATCTGCTCCTTGCCGGCCGCGCCCTGGAAGAGCGGCAGGGCCTGCCCGGCGACGACGGCGAAGACGGCCGGGATGCCCTGCACCCCGAACTGCTGCATCAGCATCTGGTTGGCGTCGACGTCGATCTTGGCGAGGAGCAGGCGGCCGCCGTACTCGACGACGAGCTGCTCGAGGACCGGGCTCAGCTGCTTGCAGGGCTCGCACCACTCGGCCCAGAAGTCGATGACGACCGGGACCTCGGTGGACCGCTGGAGGACATCGCGCTCGAACCCGGCCTCGTCGACGTCGATGACGAGATCGGCCGGGGAGACGGCCCCCGTACCGCCGCCCTGCCGGGCGGCTTCGGCGCGCGCCTGCTCCGCCTTCGCCTTGGCCTCCTGGGCCGCCTTCACCGCGGCGAGGTCGACGACTCCGCTCATGGACATGTTCCGTGGCTGCATGCGCCTATCCTCCCCCGTACACGCGCGTGTGTGAAAAGCGAAGTGAAAGCCGGTCGTGCAGCGCGGCCCGAGCGCCGGGTCCCCACCCCACGCCGTGCGTGCCGTCACTCGCGTACGTCCGCCGCGAGCTTTCGCTACGAGTCGTAGCGTAATGGCACTGGGTGCCTACCCGGTACCCCATCCCGGTGATCTCCCTCACTGCGACACAGGAACCGCCCGTTATGGTCGGGGGATGCAGAGCCGCACCCCCGCCCCCCGCGCCACAGGACGCCCGCGCAGCGCCGCCGCGGACACCGCGATCCTCGACGCGACGCGCGACGCGCTGGTGGAGCTGGGCTGGTCGAAGCTGACGCTGGGAGACGTGGCTACCCGTGCCGGCGTCGCCAAAACCACCCTCTACCGCCGCTGGGCCGGCAAGAACGAACTCGTCGTCGACGCGGTGGCCGAACTCTTCGACGAACTGGAACTCCCCGACTGCGGCACCCTGGCCGACGACATCGAGGGCGTGGTCCTCCAGTTCGCGGCGATCCTGGCGCGCCCCGAGGCCAAGAACGGGCTGATGGCGGTGGTCGCGGAGTCCTGCCGCGACGACGCGCTGCGCGAGCGCATCCGCTCGTCGATCGTCGACCGCCAGAAACGACTGGTCCTGGAGGGCCGCGAACGCGCCCAGGCCCGCGGTGAGCTGCCGCCGGAGAAGGACCCCGGGGAGGCGGCCCGCACGGTCGACCTGATCTTCGACATGGTCGCGGGTGCGGTGGTCCACCGCACCCTGGTCAGCGCGGAACCGGCGGACCAGGCATGGGTGCACGGCTTCACCCAGGTGCTGCTGACGGGCCTGGCGGGGGCGTCCTCGGAGTAGGTCCGGCGCCGTCGCCCTCAGAACCCCGGCGGCTCCGTGTACCCGCCCCACTCCTCCCGCAGCGCCCCGCAGATCTCCCCCAGGGTGGCCTCCGCGCGGACGGCGGTCAGCATCGGCTCGATCATGTTGGACCCGTCACGGGCGGCGACGAGCATGCCGTCCAGGGCCGTTCGTACGGCGGTCTCGTCCCGCTCCGCCCGCCGCCCGGTGAGCACCCGCACCTGCTCGCGCTCCACCTCGTGGCTCACCCGCAGGATCTCCAGGTCGCCGGTGACCGAACCGTGGTGGACGTTGACACCGACGACCCTCTTCTCGCCCTTCTCCAGGGCCTGTTGATAGCGGAAGGCCGCCTCAGCGATCTCGCCGGTGAACCAGCCGTCCTCGATGCCCCGCAGGATCCCGGACGTGACGGGTCCGACCGGGTGCCGGCCGTCGGGGTGCGCCCTCAGGCCCCGCTCCTTGATCTGCTCGAAGATCTTCTCGGCGTCCGCCTCGATCCGGTCCGTCAGCTGCTCGACGAGCCAGGAACCGCCCAGCGGATCCGCCACGTTGGCCACCCCGGTCTCCTCCATGAGCACCTGCTGGGTGCGCAGCGCGATCTCCGCGGCCTGCTCGGAGGGGAGCGCGAGGGTCTCGTCCAGGGCGTTGGTGTGCAGGGAGTTGGTGCCGCCCAGGACGGCCGCCAGCGCCTCGACGGCCGTACGGACGACGTTGTTGTACGGCTGCTGCGCGGTCAGCGAGACCCCGGCGGTCTGGGTGTGGAAGCGCAGCCACTGGGCCTTCTCGGAGCGGGCCCCGTACACGTCCCGCATCCAGCGGGCCCAAATGCGCCGCGCCGCGCGGAACTTGGCGATCTCCTCGAAGAAGTCGACGTGGGCGTCGAAGAAGAAGGAGAGGCCGGGGGCGAAGACGTCCACGTCCAGGCCGCGCGAGAGCCCCAGCTCCACGTAGGCGAAGCCGTCCGCGAGCGTGTACGCCAGCTCCTGCGCCGCCGTCGAACCGGCCTCGCGGATGTGGTACCCGGAGACGGACAGGGGTTTGTAGGCGGGGATGCCCGCCGCGCAGTACTCCATCAGGTCGCCGATGAGGCGCAGGTGCGGCTCCGGCTGGAAGAGCCACTCCTTCTGCGCGATGTACTCCTTGAAGATGTCCGTCTGGAGCGTGCCGTTGAGGACGGCGGGGTCGACGCCCTGGCGTTCGGCGGCGACGAGGTACATGCAGAAGACGGGGACGGCGGGCCCGCTGATGGTCATGGACGTCGTCACGTCACCGAGCGGGATGTCCCGGAACAGGACCTCCATGTCGGCGGCCGAGTCGATCGCGACCCCGCAGTGGCCGACCTCGCCGAGTGAGCGGGGGTCGTCGGAGTCGCGGCCCATGAGGGTCGGCATGTCGAAGGCGACGGAGAGCCCGCCGCCGCCCGCGGCCAGGATCTTCCGGTACCGCTCGTTGGTCTGCCGGGCGTTCCCGAACCCGGCGAACTGCCGGATGGTCCAGGTCCGCCCGCGGTAGCCGGTCGCGTACAGCCCCCGCGTGAACGGAAACTCCCCCGGCCACCCGATCCGCTCGAACCCCTCGTAGACGTCCCCCGGCCGAGGCCCGTACACCGCGTCCAAGGCCTCCCCGGACAGCGTGCCGAAGTCCCCCTCCCGCTTCCGCGAGGAGTCGTACCGAGCCTGCCAGCGCCGGCGGCCGTCTTCGATGGCGTCAGGGTTCATACCCTCGCAGTTTACTAGGACGTCCAAGTAAATACCGAAGGGCAACCGCCGCACGCATGCCGTACGACGGTGAGGGTTACGCCTTGACGGGCGCCGGAGCCCCGTCCGTGACACGGGCCTCCAGCTCGCGGCTGACCTTGCGCTCCACGAAGAAGGCGGCCGTGGGGATCGTCCCGGCGAGCAGGACCCACAGCTGCTTGGCGACCGGCCACTTGGCCTTGGAGCCCAGGTCGAAGGCGAAGACCAGGTAGACCACGTACAGCCAGCCGTGTGCGATACCCACGGCCGTCGTGAAGCTGTCGGCGCCGTCGATCTTGAGCAGGTACTTCGCGATCACGCCGAGGGTCAGCAGGACCAGCAGCACACCGGTGACGTAGGCCATGACGCGGTAGCGGGTCAGCACGCTCTTTTTCATGCCTATGAGCGTAACCACGCGTTCCGGGCGATCTTCCTTCGGGTCACTCCTCGTCGAAGTCCCGCGCCGCCACCCTCAGCGGGCGCAGCATCGCGAAGATCTCCGCGCACTCCTCCGCGTCGTAGACGCCGAGGCCGAAGTCCATCGCCATGAGGTCGCGGGTGGCGGCCTCGACGACCTCGCGGCCCTTGTCCGTGATGGAGGCGAGGGTGCCGCGGCCGTCGTTGGGGTTGGGGCGCTTGTCGACCAGGCCGGACCTGACCAGGCGGTCCACGGTGTTGGTGACCGACGTGGGGTGGACCATGAGCCGCTCGCCGATCTTCGACATCGGCAGCTCGCCCGCCTTGGCGAAGTTGAGCAGCACCAGCGCCTCGTACCGCGCGAACGTCAGCCCGTACGGCTTGACCACCGCGTCGACCTCGCCGAGCAGGATCTGCTGTGCGCGCATGATCGAGGTGATCGCGGCCATGGACGGCACGTTTCCCCAGCGCTGCTTCCAGAGTTCGTCGGCGCGGGCGATGGGGTCGAAGGGAAGACTGAGCGGCTTCGGCACGGCATCGACCTTACCGGCCGGTCACATCGTGGTCAGCACCGTCTCGCCTTTCGGGCGGGCGCGGGTGCGGGTTCGGTGGGGGCGGGCGTTTTTGCGCAGTTCCCCGCGCCCCTGAGATGCCTGCGGCGGCCCGTTGCGGTCCGGTGGGGGCGGGGTAGCGCGGTGGCGCGGTTTGGGGTCGGTGCCGGGGTGGGGGGTATCCGTCCTCGGTCCGGCGGCTCGGTCCATCGAGTGGTGCTCGGTTCCGGACGCCGGCCGCTGCGGGCGGACACCCCCCACCCCGTCCCCTTCACGCCGTCCGCGGCCAACGGTCCGGTGGGGGCGGGCGCGCGCGGCTGACGGGTTCGTTGTGGCGCGCGTGACTGCAACCCCCTAGGGGCGCGGGGAACTGCGCGACCAGCCCCCAGTCACCCGCACCCGCCCCACAACCGCACCCGGCACCCCCCTAGGCGCCCGGGACGGAGTCAGCGGCGGCCGGTCCTTCTGAGGTGGTGCCGTACTGCTCGCTGGGCAACCGGACCCAGGTCCTCCAGCGCAGCGACCAGCGTGCCGAGTTGTTCCAGGGCGTCCAGGGCCGCCGTGGCGCCGATTGCGTCGACCCCTTCGTACAGCTCGATGCCCACGAAGGACGCGGCCACGGCCCGCGCCAGCCCCGCCGGGTCGGCGAACTCGCCGAAGGGCGTGGCCGCGAGGACCCTGGTGAGGACCTGCTCGATCTCGGCGATCCACAGTTCCAGGCCGGCCGCGGTGGCCGGGCCGAGGGTGGGGTGGGTCTGGGCGCCGGCCAGGAGCTGGCCGAGGAGGGCCACATGTCCTCCGGCCCGTTCCTCCTCGTGCACCTGTCGTCCCACCGCGAGGAGTTCGGACAGCGAGGTCACCGCGGCGAGACGGGCGCGGTAGCGGGCCACCGCGCGTTCGGCGCCGTAGCGGCAGGCGGCCGCGAGGAGTTCGTCCACCGAGCCGAAGTGGTAGAAGACCAGGGCCTGGTTGACCCCGGCGGCCGCGGCCACCGTACGGGCGGACGTCTTGGCGATGCCCTGCTCGGTGAGGGTCCGCAGGGCGCCGTCGAGGAGCTTGGTCTTCGTCTCCAGGGCCTTGGCGCTCTCCGGGCTCACGCGCGGGCCTCCTCACGCACGGGGCGCAGGCCGGGGCGGACCCCGCAGGCCGCGATGTCGGTGTACGTCGCCTCGAAGGAGCCCTCGTAGCCGAAGAGCGGGCCGAAGTGGCGGTTGACGACCTGGACCCGGATGCGGAAACGGCCCGCCTCGTCGTCGTACGACTCCCTCACCTCCGCCGTCGCGCCGATCAGCTCGGGCACCCGCACGTCCACCACGCCCTCCCGGAACCGGTGTTCCCCGGAACGGATCAGCAGCGAGCCGTCGGGCTCGGCGTGGAAGTGGAGCTCGCTGGCGAGGTGCTGGTGGGTGCCGAGGTAGTCGAGGATGCGGTCGCCCTTGGGGCTGAGCACCATCTGGGCGTCGAAGCGGCGGGGGCGTCCGGGCAGGTGGAAGGTGCGCACGAAGCTCACCGTCTCACGGCCGTAGGTGTCCACGTAGGGCACGTTCTCGATCACGAAGGGCACGTTCCGGCCCGGTCGCGGCACGAGGATGTTGCGGGTCGCGCCAAGGGCGAGGAAGGGCTTCACGAAGGCCCCGCCGTGCCAGACACGGTCCATCACGCCATGGCCAGTACAGGCCTCACCACTCGTCAGACCCACCGAGAAGCGGCGCTGGAGCCGGGGGTGGAGACGGTCGAAGTCGGCGCCCATCACCGTGCGGAAGATCGAGGTCATCGCGGGGTCTCCAGGGTGCGCAGGACACGCGGGGCACGCACGCGTGCGGGCGGCTGACGCAGACAGCGGCGGGCCGCGGGGGTGCCCGGCAGGGGCGCCATGAACAGGGCCAGCGAGATCACGACGGCGAGCAGCAGCGGCCACACGTACGCCATGGACGCGGCCAGCGGGCCGAAGAGCCGCAGGAACCGTTCCTGGCCGAGGCCGGTGCAGCCGAGGGTGACGACGAGGGCGCGCACCAGCAGTTCGGCCAGCCAGTTGCGGAGCGCCCGCTCGGGGGTGATGCCGCGTTCGAGCCACAGGCGCAGACGGTCGAAGGACCAGGCCGTCGCCCAGCCCATCAGGGGGCGGAAGAGCAGCCGGTCGGCGACCGCGCCGAGGCGTCCCCAGCGGGGGCGGTAGTCGTAGCCGGTGAGGAAGGTGACGCCCTCGGCGTCCGGGAGGTAGCGCCAGTAGCCGCTGCCCTCCGCGAGGAGCGAGAGCGGGTGCGGGGAGGAGAAGCGCAGGGCGGAGGTGCGGGTGCCGTCGGGGCGTTCGCGCTCGCCCGCGGAGACGCCGGTGCCGGCGACGGTGAGACCGGGCAGCACGCGCGTGGCGTACCGGAAGCGCTGCGGTTCGCCCTCCGCGCGCGGGAGGTAGTGGATCCGGGTGAAGCGGAGGTCCCAGCGCTGGTGCTGGGACGGGTCCTGTGTCCGGGTCCAGAGGTCGTCGAGATCGGCACGGATGCGTGCCTCGATATAGAGCCCCATTTCATTCCCCCAGGTGAGCCCGGTGTTTGAGCGACTGCTCAAATCCTCGGAACAGGAACGTACACCCTTTTGAGCGATCGCTCAATCACGAGGCACGAGAAAACCCCGGCCCGCGCGGGCCGGGGTTCACGTGTGCGGCACGTCAATCGGCGAGATGCCGCTCCACCGTCTCGACCTTGGACGTCAGACCGTCCGTCACGCCGGGACGGATGTCCGCCTTGAGGACGAGGGACACCCGCGGCGCCCGTGCCTCCACGGCGGCGACGGCACGCCTGACGACGTCCATGACCTCGTCCCAGTCCCCCTCGATCGAGGTGAACATGGCGTCGGTCCGGTTCGGCAGACCCGACTCACGGACGACCCGCACCGCGTCGGCGACGTACTCCCCCACGTCCTCGCCGACCCCCAACGGAGTCACGGAGAAGGCGACGATCATGCGTTCACGATTCCTTCCTGGCGGGCACGGGAGGCGATGACCGCGTCCTCGGACTCGCGCTTGAGCTTGCGCTCGGCGAAGAAGCCGCCCGTGGGCAGCACGGAGAGGACGAAGTACCAGATACCGGTCTTCGCGGACCACTTGGTGCGGAACCAGGCATCGAGCCAGAAGATGAGATAGATGATGAACAGGACGCCGTGGACCATGCCCATCACCGGCACGGCGTTGAAGTCCGTGGTCCGCTTCAGCACCGAGCAGACGAGCAGGAGCAGGAACGAGATCGCCTCGGGAGCGGAGACCAGGCGGAGGCGTCGGATGGCGGAAGCTGTCTTGAGGTCCACGGGTCACCTTCGGTGGGAGTACGTCGACGGTCTGGCCGTTTGTGAACGAACGCACAAGCGTCCCGCCATTGTGACAAACGGTTCGGCACGGGCAGGGTGGGGGGTCGATGGTCCACACCCCCGGGGAGCGCCTGTGCAGTTCGTTTTCTTCATGACCCTGCCGGGTCTGGTGGTGCTTCTCACACTCCTGGCCTTCCTCGACCAACTCCTCCTGCGCGCGGGCCGGGCCGGCGTACTCCCCTGGCGCAACGCGGCCCGCGGAGGCCAGATCTCCTCGACCGGCTTCGAAGAGCTCCACGCGGCCCTGTCCCCCGGCAAGCAGAACGAACTCAAGGAACGCCAGAGCGCGCTGGTGCTCCGCGACGACGAGGAGGACGGAGCGCCTCCCAGGTCCACGGTGGACCTGACCTCCGGCAAGGCGGTCATCCGCATACCGGGGCGGGGAGCCGGCGAGCGTGCGGATCGATGACGCGCGGCGCAAGCTGATCGTGGGGGCAGAGCGCCGACGCATCGAGGCAGACGAGGACGGACCGGAGGGTGAACGCGCGCAAAGGCCGCCGAAGCGACCCGGACCACGACGTGGAGCACGACGTGGAAGCCGTCCTCGACGAGCTGTACGTCACGCCGCCGACCGATTTCGTCGCCCGACGGGAGACGCTGGCCGCGGCCGCGAGGACGGCCGGCCGAGCGGATGACGCCCGCCGGATCCACGCGGCCCGCCGCCCGACGCTCGCGGCCTGGGCCGCCAATCTCCTGCTGCGTTCCCAGCCGGAGGAGAGCAGACAGTTCCTGGAACTGGGACAGACACTGCGCGAGGCCTTCCAGGCCTTGGACGCCGACGGACTCAAAGACCTCTCCGCGCAACGCCGCCGTGTCGTCTCCGCGCTGTCCCGCCAGGCCGCCCAGCTCGCCCGCGACGCCGGGCACGGGCTCTCGGAGCCGGCCCAGCAGGGCGTCGAGGAGACCCTGCGTGCCGTACTCGCCGATCCGGACGCGGCCGATCAGTGGGCGGGCGGCCGCCTGGTCACCGTCCTCACCCCACCGACGGACTTCGGCCCCGGCACCGCACCGCCGGCCAGGACGCCGAGCACGCGCGCTCCCGCACGCAGGTCCAAGGACGAGCTGGCCGAGCGTCGCCGCGCCCGCCAGGAGGAGCTGACCCGGGCGCAGGAGGAAGCCGAGGCGGCCGAGCGGCGGCTGCGGGAAGAACGCGCACGGCAGGCGGAGGCCGAGGCCGAACACCAGAGGGCGCGCGAGCACACCGAACAGGCCCGCCTCCGAATGTCCGCCATCGAGGAGGAGCTGCGACAGGCGAGCGAGGAGTACCAACGAGCCGAGCGCGCACAGCAGGAAGCCGAGACCCACAGCCGCTCCGTCTCCAAGGCCCTCGCCGAGGCGGAGCGCGCGGCCCGCGAGACCACCCGGAAGGTAAGCCGCCTGACAGCCCGCACGACTTAGCTGCGCTGGGCTTGGGCCGGGCGCCTAGGGGGGTGTCGGGTCCTGTCATCGGGCGGGTGCGGGTCCGTTGTGGCTGGTCGCGCAGTTCCCCGCGCCCCCGCTGCGCTGGGCTTGGCCGGGCGCCTACTCGGGTGCCGGGTCCTGTTGCCGGGCGGGTGCGGGTGTGTGGGGGCTGGTCGCGCAGTTCCCCGCGCCCCTGGGTGGGTCATCTGGACGCTCGTGCAGACGCGTACGGCGTTAAGGGGACGGGGTGGGGGGTGTCCGCCCGCAGCGGCCGGCGTCCGGAACCGGGCCCCTATAGATCGGCCGAGCCGCCGGACCGAGGACGGATACCCCCCACCCCGGCCCCGACCCACCCACCGAACCGCACGCGCTACACAAGCCCCCACCGAGGACGAGCGGGCCGCCGCAGGCCTCCAGGGGCGCGGGGAACTGCGCAAAAACGCCCGCCCCCACCACGCCGCGGACAAACAACCACCCCTGGCCAGCCCCCCACACCCCCTGGCAGGATCACCGCCATGCCCCAGCCGCTCCCCCGTCTCCGTCCCCGTCTCCGCCTCCCCCTCCACCTCAGCCGCCGCCAAGCGCTCCAGACGGCGGCCGCCACCCTCGTGGCGCTCGCCCTGATCCTCTGGTGGCTGCTCCCCCTCGGCGAGACCCCCCCGAGCGGCACGATCACCTTCAGCACCGGCACCCGCGCCGGCGTCTACCAGAAGTACGGCAACCTCCTCCGCAAGGAGATCCACAAGGACATGCCCGACCTGAAGGTGAAACTGGAGGACAGCGCCGGCTCCCAGGAGAACGTCAAGCTCGTGGCCATGGGAAAGTCCGACTTCGCCATCGCCGCGGCCGACGCGGTCGAGACGTACCAGCAGAACCACGACACCGGCGCCGACCAGCTCCGCGGACTGGCCCGCCTCTACGACGACTACGTACAGCTCGTCGTCCCGCCCGACTCGGACATCCGGACCGTGCAGGACCTCAAGGGCAAGCGCGTCTCCATCGGCGTCCCCGACTCCGGCGTACGACTGATAGCGAACCGCGTGCTCGAAGCCGCCGGCATCAACCCCGCCAAGGACATCCGAGCGAGGGCCTACGGCATCGACACCGGCCCCAGACTCCTCGGCCACGGCCTCGACGCGTTCTTCTGGTCCGGCGGCCTCCCCACCGACGGCCTGAAGCGCCTGGCAGAACGCTCGGCGTTCCGGTTCGTCCCGATCGAACCGTCCCTCGTGGAGCAGCTGCACGCGGAGGGCGAACCCACCCGCTACTACCGCGCCACCAACATGCCGGCCTCGGCGTACCCGTCCGTCCAGAACAACGCGACGGTACCGACGATGGCCGTCTCCAACCTGCTGATCACCCGCAAGGACATGGACCCCGAGCTCACCGAGTGGCTCACCCGGACCGTGATCAAGAGCAGGGACGGCATCGGCCACGACGTCCACTCCGCCCAGCTGGTCGACGTACGCACAGCGATCTACACGGACCCGGTCCCCCTCCACGAGGGCGCCCGCCGCTACTACCGCTCGGTGAAGCCGTAGAACACCTCAAACCGCACAACGCACCCAAGCCCGCAGAGCCCCCTCGGCCGAACAGAGCCCTCAGCCGCCCGCCCCCCTCAAACCGCAGGCCGACTACGCGGCACAGCCACCGTCACCACCAGCCCGTGCGGTTCATGGTGCCGGTACGAGATCGCCCCGCCCCCCGCCGCCAGCAGCGCCCGCGAGATGGACAGCCCCAGCCCGGACCCCTTGACGTTCTGATGCCGCCCGCTGCGCCAGAACCGGTCACCCACCCGCGAGAGCTCCTCGTCGGTGAGCCCGGGCCCGTGGTCGGCGACGACGACCGTCGACGTGTCTCCGTCCGCGGCGACGGTGACCGTCACGGTCTCGTCCTCGGGCGTGAACTTGAGCGCGTTGTCGATGACCGCGTCGAGGGCGCTGGACAGGGTCACGGGGTCGGCCCACGCGGTGGTGGGCGGACAACTCCCCACCAGCCGTACCCCCTTGGCCTCGGCGGTCGGCGTCCACGCGGCCACCCGCTCGGCCGTGAGCTCCCCGATGTCGGTGATCCTCAGATCCGCCTCGGTGTGCTCGGCGAGCGCGAGGTCGAGGAGGTCGTCGAGGACCTGCGCCAGCCGCTTGCCCTCGGCCTGGACGGAGGCGATCTCCTTGTTGCCCGGGGGGAGTTCGAACGCGAGCAGTTCGATGCGCAGCAGCAGGGCCGCGAGCGGGTTCCGCAACTGGTGGGACGCGTCGGCGACGAAGGCCCGCTGCTGCTCCAGCACGTCCTCGACGTTGTCCGCCATCTCGTTGAACGACCGTGCCAGCCGCTGGAGTTCGGGCGGACCGCCCGCCGCCGCCACCCGCGATTTGAGCCGCCCCGTGGCGATGTCGTGGGTGGTGGCGTCGAGCACCCGTACGGGCCGGAGCACCCAGCCGGTCAGCCGCAGCGCGGCGCCGACGGCCAGCAGCATCGCGGCGAGTTCGCCGGCGAAGATGACGAGCCAGCCGTGCAGGATCCGCGATCGCATCGGGCCGGTGGGCGAGTCGGTGACGACGACCGCGATGACGTCCCCGTCCCGGATCACCGGCGAGGCGACGACCAGCCGGCCCCGCTGCCAGGGCCACACCTGCTTCGGGTCCTGGCTGCGGCGGCTGAGCAGTGCCTCGCGGAACGCGTCGCGCACCTCGCCCTCCTGGGGGAGGAGCCAGCCGTGGGGAGCCGCGGCCATGGGTACGTCACCGTCGTAGAAGACCCCGACGCGAATGCCGTACACGCTGTAGTAGCTGGCGAGTTCGCTCTCCAGGGTCTCCAGACGCTCGTCGGAGGCGTCGGTGACGAACTGGGCGAGCGCGGCGAAGTGGGCGGTGTCGTCGATCCGGTCGACGACGACCTTCTGCTGCTGAGCGGAGGCCACGCCGATGGCGAGCGGCACGCCCAGCGCCAGCAGCACGGCGGCCATGAGGACGATGAGCAGCGGAAGAAGACGTGTACGCACAGTCCCGCCTACACCCCACCCGCCGACAGACACCGCAGCCACGGCCCCCGGCACACGCCGGCCTCGAGCCACCGCCCCAGGCGCACCTCCGCACGAAGCCCCGCCCCGGCGCCGACGCGCGACAACACACCGCACCCGCGGGCACCCCTGCCGCCCCGCTCACCCGCGCCCACAGCCACCGTCCCTCTTCCGGCCCGAAAACCTCACCCCGAGCCTCGCACAGCTCCCCGCCTCACACCTTCACACAGCCCCCCGAACGCCGGCCCGAGCACCGAGCACCGCACCAACCCCGTGCCCGCCTCCCCCTCACCGGCCCGCCCGCAACGCCTCACACCCCCGGCGCCACCAACCGGTACCCCACCCCCCGTACCGTCTCGATCAGCGCCGGCATCCGCAGCTTCGCGCGCAGGGACGCCACATGGACCTCCAGGGTCCGCCCGGTCCCCTCCCAACTCGTGCGCCAGACCTCGCTGATGATCTGTTCGCGTCGGAAGACCACACCGGGGCGCTGGGCGAGCAGCGCGAGGAGGTCGAACTCCTTGCGGGTGAGCTGGACGACCGCGCCGTCGACGCTGACCTGCCGGGTCGGCAGTTCGATGCGCACGGGGCCGAGGACGAGCGCGGTGTCACCGGCGCCGGGGGCGTCCTCGTGGGCGGTGCGCCGGCTGACGGCGTGGATGCGGGCGAGCAGCTCGCCCGTGTCGTAGGGCTTCACCACATAGTCGTCGGCGCCGAGGTTCAGCCCGTGGATACGGGACCGCACGTCGGAGCGCGCCGTCACCATGATCACCGGCGTGCTGGTGCGCTTGCGGATCTTGCCGCACACCTCGTAGCCGTCCTGGTCGGGCAGGCCGAGGTCGAGCAGCACGACCCCGAAGCCGTCGCCCTCCGGGACGAGCGCCCTGAGCGCCTCCTCGCCGCTGCGCGCGTGCGTGACGTCGAACCCGTGCCGCGCGAGCACCGCGGACAGCGCGGCGGCCACGTGGTTGTCGTCCTCGACGAGGAGAAGTCTCACCCCGGCCCCCTTTGGTTCATCGGACGTACCATCTCAATCTGTGGTGAACAGGTGCATATGGGCATGCTCACGCGCGCATGTGCACCGTGCAGTCATGCTGATGGATGGGGACGACGTCAAGAGGGTTCCGGTTGCGCCGCGGTTTAGTTACCCGGCCGAAACGCGCCCCGGATGCGCACTGGTCACAACTGCTACGACACGTGTCCGATTGCTATCGGATCGTGATGCTCAGATTCCCCTCAAGACTAATGACGCTGGTCGCGTGGGGTCACTACTGTCCTCCGAAACCGAGGAGGACGGAGCCAGAGAGCGATGACCGAAGTATCGGCGGCCAAGGAAGACGCGGTCGCGACCGGCGAACTGGTCGTCCTGAAGGGCGTCAACAAGCACTTCGGTGCGCTGCACGTACTCCAGGACATCGACCTGACGATCGCCCGCGGCGAGGTCGTCGTGGTCATCGGACCCTCCGGGTCCGGGAAGTCCACCCTGTGCCGCACCATCAACCGCCTGGAGACGATCGACACGGGTGCGATCGCCATCGACGGCAAGCCGCTGCCCCAGGAGGGCAAGGAGCTGGCCCGGCTGCGCGCCGATGTCGGCATGGTCTTCCAGTCCTTCAACCTCTTCGCGCACAAGACCGTGCTCGAGAACGTGATGCTGGGCCAGATCAAGGTCCGCAAGGCCGACAAGAAGAAGGCCGAGGAGAAGGCGCGCGCCCTCCTCGACCGGGTCGGCGTCGCCACGCAGGCGGACAAGTACCCCGCCCAGCTCTCCGGCGGCCAGCAGCAGCGGGTCGCGATCGCGCGTGCCCTGGCCATGGATCCCAAGGTCATGCTCTTCGACGAGCCCACGTCGGCGCTCGACCCTGAGATGATCAACGAGGTGCTGGAGGTCATGCAGCAGCTCGCCCGCGACGGGATGACCATGATCGTCGTGACCCACGAGATGGGTTTCGCACGATCGGCCGCAAACCGCGTGGTCTTCATGGCGGACGGAAGGATCGTCGAGGAGGCTGCGCCCGACCAGTTCTTCAGCAACCCGCGCAGCGACCGCGCCAAGGACTTCCTGTCGAAGATCCTGCACCACTGACGTGCCACCCGGATCGACCACCGACGGCCCTCATCTCTTCATCACCCAAAGGATGTTCACCATGAAGCTCCGCAAGGTCACCGCCGCCTCGGCTGCCGTTCTCGCTCTCGCCCTGTCCGCGACCGCGTGCGGTGGGGACAGCAAGGACGAGGGCTCCGGCTCGGGTTCCGGCGGCGGCGGCAAGATCAAGGTCGGCATCAAGTACGACCAGCCGGGTCTCGGTCTGAAGAAGCCCGACGGGTCCTTCTCCGGCTTCGACGTGGATGTGGCCACCTATGTGGCCAAGGAACTCGGCTACAAGCCGGACCAGATCGAGTTCGTCGAGACCAAGAGCGCCGACCGTGAGAACGCGCTCGCCCGCGGCGACGTGAAGTTCATCGCGGCCACCTACTCGATCAACGACGAGCGCAAGAAGAAGGTCGACTTCGCCGGCCCGTACCTGCTGGCCCACCAGGACCTGCTGGTCAAGAAGGACTCCAAGATCAGCGAGGCCACGGACCTCAACGGCGAGAAGCTGTGTTCCGTGACCGGCTCCACCTCGGCGCAGAACGTCAAGGACGACTTCGCCCCGAAGGCCCAGCTGCGTGAGTACTCCGGCTACTCGGAGTGCATCGCCGGTCTCCAGAGCGGCGCCGTCGACGCGCTGACCACGGACGACTCGATCCTCGCGGGCTTCGCGTCCCAGGACAAGTACAAGGGTCAGTTCAAGCTCGCCGGCCTCAAGCTGAGCAACGAGAACTACGGCATCGGCGTCAAGAAGGGCGACACCGCCACCCTCAACAAGATCAACACCGCCCTGGAGAAGATGGTCAGCGACGGCTCCTGGCAGAAGGCGGTCGACGCCAACTTCGGCCCGGCCGGCTACAAGAACGAGCCCGCCCCGAAGATCGGCGTCATCGTCAAGTAATGCAGGGATCCGTCGGCGCAGCGTTGCGACCGCGGTCGGGCCGCGCCCCGGAAGGGGCGCGGGGAACCGCGCCCCTCAAGGGGCTCGGGAACCGCGCGACGAGCCACCGCGAGCCCGCGGCCGACCACCGGCAGGCGCCGGCCGTCCAGAGCAGCGCCCGCCCAGGGATCCACCGGTGCGCCGCCGCCCGCCACGATCAGGGCGGCGGCGCGTCGCGCCCCTCATACCTCCGCCACACACCCGGAAGCGCGGGAGATCGTGTTCGACTTTATTTCAGACTATGACGACCCGAGTCTGTGGGGCGCCTTCTGGATGACGGTGAAGCTGACCTTCTTCTCCGGCATCGGCTCCCTCGTCTGGGGCACCCTGCTGGCCGCGATGCGGGTCAGCCCCGTCCCGCTGATGCGCGGGTTCGGCACTGCCTACGTCAACATCGTCCGGAACATCCCCCTGACGGTCATCATCGTCTTCACCTCTCTCGGCCTCGCCGACATCTTCCGCATCACGCTGGGTGCGGGCGACGACGTGAAGGTCATGAGCTTCCGGCTGGCCATCCTCGGCTTCATCCTCTACACCGCCGCGTTCGTGTGCGAGGCGATCCGCTCCGGCATCAACACGGTGCCGCTCGGCCAGGCCGAGGCGGCCCGCGCGATCGGACTGAACTTCAGCCAGACCCTGCGCCTGATCGTGCTGCCGCAGGCCTTCCGCTCGGTCATCGGCCCGCTGGCCAACGTCCTGATCGCGCTGACGAAGAACACCACGGTGGCGGCGGCGATCGGCGTGGCCGAGGCGGCGTACCTGATGAAGGAAATGATCGAGAACGAGGCTCAGACGCTGCTCATCGGCGGGGTCTTCGCCCTCGGTTTCGTGGTACTGACCCTGCCCACCGGCCTCTTCCTGGGCTGGCTGAGCAAGCGACTGGCGGTGAAGCGATGAGCTCGGTCCTCTACGACACTCCGGGACCCCGCGCCAAACGGCGCAACGTCCTCCTGTCGATCGTCTTCACCCTCCTGCTCGCCCTCCTGCTGTGGTGGGTGTGGCGGACGATGGACGACAACAACCAGCTGGAGTGGGACCTCTGGGAGCCCTTTACCACCGGTGAGGCCTGGACGACGTACCTGCTGCCCGGTCTCGGCAACACCCTCAAGGCCGCGGCGATCTCCATGGTGATCGCCCTGCCCCTGGGCGCGGTCTTCGGCATCGCCCGGCTGTCCGACCACGCGTGGGTGCGGGGCGTGGCCGGCACGGTGGTCGAGTTCTTCCGGGCGATCCCGGTCCTGCTGCTGATGCTGTTCGCCAACGAGCTCTACGTCCGCTCCTCCCTGAACATCAGCAGCGAGGACCGACCCCTGTACGCGGTCGTCACCGGCCTGGTGCTCTACAACGCCTCGGTGCTCGCCGAGGTCGTGCGGGCCGGCATCCTCTCGCTGCCCCGGGGCCAGACGGAGGCGGCCTACGCGGTCGGTCTGCGCAAGGGCCAGACGATGACCAGCATCCTGCTCCCGCAGGCGGTCACCGCGATGCTGCCGGCCATCGTCAGCCAGCTGGTCGTCATCGTGAAGGACACCGCGCTGGGCGGCGTGATGCTCGGCTTCACCGAGCTGCTCAACGCACGCCAGACACTGGCGGCCAACTACGCCAACGTCATCCCCAGCTTCATCGTCGTGGCGATCATCTACATCATCGTGAACTTCATCCTCACCAGCTTCGCGAGCTGGCTGGAACAGCGGCTGCGGCGCAGCAAGAAGAGCACGGGGGCGGTGCTCGGCGAGGACACGGAGGTCAACCCGGCGGCGGTGGGCGGCACGTACGGAACCGGTGAGAACACCGGTGGCGGGGGATTCTGATGATCAGTCAAGTGGCTTGACCCGTCCGCCCGGACGACACGGAGGCAGTGGCATGATCGCCACTGCCTCCGTCACTTGACGCAAGCACCGGCAATAGGTTGCATACGTTCTGTGATCGTGCACCCTGCTCCAACCTCCTGTTCACATACGTCTCTCGGGACTCCGCCGCGGTCAGGGGGCGCCGCGCCGTGGACCCGGTGATCATCGTCGGAGCGGGGCCCGTCGGGCTCACGCTCGCCCTGGCGCTGGCGCGTCAGGAGGTCCCCTCCGTGGTCCTCGACGAGGGCCCCGGCAAGGACGAACCCCGTCTGGCCCGCACCGCCGTCCTCCACGAGGACACCGCCGCCCTCATGTCCCGCCTGACCGGCGTCCCGGTCACCGCACTGGGCGCGCACTGGGCCGGATGGCGCTCGATGCGCCGCAAGCAGGTGATGCGCGAGGTCGACTTCGAGGAGACCGGGGACGCCCCCCTGCACCTCGCCCAGCACGTCCTGACGAACGCCCTGCGCGCCGCCCTCGCCGAGGAGCGGCTGGTGAGGATCGCCACGGACAGCAGGCTCGACACCATCGAGCAGGAGCCCTCGGGCGTCACCGCCCACACCCGCGGCCCCAAGGGCACGTGGTGGCGCGGCAGTTACCTGGTCGGCTGCGACGGCCCGCGCTCCACCGTCCGCAAGCTGGAGGACATCCGCTTCCCGGGCCGTACGGCGGTGGAACGCCACGCGGTCGCCGCCCTGCGCACCGAACTCCCCTTCGAGGACCGGGCGTTGCTGCACCGGATGCCCCCGTGGCGGACGTCCGGACCGACGGCCGGGGAGATCACCGCCCGCCCGCTCCCCGAGGGCGTGTGGCGCCTGGACTGGCTCCTGCCGCCGGGCAAGGATCTGGTCACGCCCGAACTCCTGCTGACCCGCGTCCGGGAGACCCTCGCGGGCTGGACGGGCGGCCCGACACCGCCGTACGAACTCCTCGACACCGGTGTCCACACCGTGCACCACCGGCTGGCCCGCCGCTGGCGCGCCGGCCGGGTCTTCCTCGCCGGGGACTCGGCGCACTGCCTCGGCGCGCTCGGCACGCAGGGGCTCGACGAGAGCCTCCGGGACGCCGACAACCTCGCCTGGAAGCTGGCTCTGGCCTGGCACCACGGCCCGCACGAGGCGCTTCTGGACAGCTACCAGACCGAGCGGCGCGCGATCGTCGCCGCTCGGCTGCGTGCCGCCGACCAGGCGCTGCCGCTGGTGCGCGGCGGCGGAGGCCTGCGCTCGGTCGTCCCCGGCACGGCCCGCGGCCACGACACGCTGCTCACGGACGGTCACCTGGGGCGCGGCATCCTCGGTGCGCCGGGGGCGTACGCCGACTCGCCCCTCGCACCCCGGCACCTCGAAGGAGAGGTGCCCGTCGACACCCCGCCGGGCGCGTCGGTCGTGGATGTCCGGGTCACCGCGGAGGACGGCTCGTTCGTACAGCTGCACGAGCGCCTGGGCCGGGGCGCGCTGCTGGTCGTCCTGGTCGCGCCGGGCACCGGGGTGTGGGAGCGCAAGCACTGGGTGACCGCCGGCATCATGCCCCGCCTGGCCGCGGCGGTGACCGCGCTTCCGCACTCCGCCGAGCTCCTGGTGGCCGAGGAGTACCCGGGCGCCGCCCCGCACACGGTCCTTCTCGTACGGCCCGACGGCCACCTCGTCACCGCCCTGAGCGGAGTCCGCCCGGCCGACCTGTACTCGGCGGCCGAGACGGCGCTCGGCGGCCCACCGACGAAGGCGGAGGCGAGCGCGGGGGCCGGCCCCCGTTGACGTGCTCACTGTCACTGTGCGTCCACATAGTGACAGTGAGTTGAAAGGTCCCTGGGCGGCATGGTGTACTCCGGATCGTGACCGACACCTGTGTGCGCCTGTGGCGGAGGGTCCATATGGACCTCGTCCGCTATGCGGGCTGCGTGTGTCGCCCGTCCTGCTGAATTCGCCTCTCTCTTTCCTCGCGCGCCGCTGCTGAGCGGCGCCGCGGTCCCGCGAACTCTTCTCAGGACGGTACCTGTGTCTGCGCTCCCCTCTGTCTCCACCGTCGCGCCGCCCACCCAGGCCGAACTCCTCGACTTCGTACGGCGTACGGCCGCCGACGCCGAGCTGATCGACTCGCTCCCGCTCGACCCCGAAGGCCGCACCTGGGTGCGGCTGGAGGGTCCCGGCGGCAGCGAGGCCTGGCTGATCGGCTGGCCGCCCGGCACCGGCACCGGCTGGCACGACCACGCCGAGTCGGTCGGCGCGTTCATCACCGCGGCCGGCGAGCTCAAGGAGAACTCCCTCACCGCCCGGCTGCCCGCCGACGGCTGGAAGACCCTCGAACTCTCCGACGACATCGACCGCGAGCGGCGCCTGCCGGCCGGCAAGGGCCGCTCCTTCGGACAGCACCACGTCCACGAGGTCCTCAACGAGTCCACCGAGGTCCACGCGATCTCCGTCCACGCCTACTACCCGCCCCTCCCCCAGATCCGCCGCTACAGCCGCACGGGCCAGGTCCTGCGTCTGGAGCACGTGGAGCGCCCGGAGGACTGGCAGTGAGCACCCCGACTTTCGGCCGTACGACCGAACAGCCGCCCGGTGTCGACGAGTTGCTGGAGCGGGTGCGCGCGGGCTACGAGCGGATCCGGCCCCGGGAGGCGTACGACACCGCGCGGGCCGGCGAGGCACTGCTGGTGGACATCCGGTACGCGGCCCTGCGCGAGCGGGACGGTCTGATCCCCGGTGCCGTGGTCGTCGAGCGCAACGAGCTGGAATGGCGCCTCGACCCACACGGCAGCCACCGCCTCCCCGAGGCCACCGGCCACGACCTGCGGATCGTGGTGGTCTGCAACGAGGGCTACGCCTCCAGCCTCGCCGCGGAGTCCCTGCACCGACTGGGACTGCGGCGGGCGACGGATCTGGTGGGCGGCTTCCAGGCGTGGCGGGCAGCGGGACTGCCGGTCGCCGGGTAGCCGCCGACCGCCCGGTCCGTCGGACCGCGCCCCGCCTAAGAATCCCTGGTCAGAACGCCTGGTCAGAACCCCTGGTCAGAACCCGTCGTCGCCGAGGAACTCCGTCTCCTCGCCCTCCTCCTCCAGCGCCTGCCGGACCACTCTCAGGGCCAGGCCCTCGGAGTAGCCCTTGCGGGCCAGCATCCCGGCGAGGCGGCGCAGTCGCTTGTCGCGGTCGAGGCCACGGGTCGCCCGGAGCTTGCGGTCGACCAGCTCGCGTGCCGTCGCCTCCTCCTGCTCGGAGTCGAGCTGGGAGACAGCCTCGTCGATCACGGTGGAGTCGACGCCCTTGGTCCGCAGCTCCTGGGCGAGCGCCCGACGGGCGAGCCCCCGGCCATGGTGCCGGGACTCCACCCAGGCGTCCGCGAACGCGCTGTCGTTGATCAGTCCGACCTCCTCGAACCGCGACAGCACCTCCTCGGCGGCGTCGTCCGGGATCTCCCGCTTGCGCAGGGCGTCGGCGAGCTGCTTGCGCGTACGCGGGGTCCCGGTGAGCAGGCGCAGACAGATCGCCCGCGCCCGCTCCACCGGGTCCGCCGGAGGCTCCCCCTTCTCGGCCCTCGACGAGGAAGGACCGCCTCCGTCCTCACCGGACGAGTCCCCGAAGCCGCGCCGACGCTGCCGACGCCCACGGGGCCCGCCCGTGCCAGAAGCGCCGCCCTCACCGCGACGCGAACCCCGTCCGACCGCCCCGAACCCACGCGCGGCCCCTTCACGGCCGTACGAGGCAAGGCCATCGCCGTGCGACGGACCGTCACCGTACGACGCACCGCCGCCATATGACGGGCCGTCACCGTACGCGTCACCGCCGCTCGACTCACCGCCATGCGATGCGTCACCGTCGGAGCGGCCGACCACATAGGGCCGACCGTCGCCGTACCTCAGTACGTGGCCGAATCCCCCGTCGGTGCCGCCCCCCGACGGCCCGTCGCCGGAGGGCCGGCCCGGGCCGGACGACACCGAGCGGCCGTGTCCCCCGTCCGCCCCGTGCCCCGTGCCGCCCCCGTGCTCGTCGCCGCCCGGCCCGGCAGAACCCCCGTCGCCCTTACCGCCCCGCCCTCGCGGAGCGTCCTCGTACTCGGCCCAGTCGGTTCGCCGTGTCACAGGATCAGCTCTTGGCGGCCGGGGCCTTGGCCTTCGTCGCCTTCGCGGCCGCCGGAGCCGGCACCTTCGCGGCGTCGTCCGCGGCGGCGGACACCGCGGCGTCCGCACCCGGCTCGGCGGCCGGCTCCTGGGGACGCACGCCGACGCCCAGCTTCTCCTTGATCTTCTTCTCGATCTCGTTGGCCAGGTCGGGGTTGTCCTTGAGGAAGTTGCGCGCGTTCTCCTTGCCCTGGCCGAGCTGGTCGCCCTCGTACGTGTACCAGGCGCCGGCCTTGCGCACGAAGCCGTGCTCCACGCCCATGTCGATCAGACCGCCCTCGCGGCTGATGCCCTGGCCGTAGAGGATGTCGAACTCGGCCTGCTTGAAGGGCGGCGCGACCTTGTTCTTGACGACCTTGACACGGGTGCGGTTGCCGACCGCGTCGGTGCCGTCCTTCAGGGTCTCGATGCGGCGGATGTCCATGCGCACCGAGGCGTAGAACTTCAGCGCCCGGCCACCGGTCGTGGTCTCCGGCGAGCCGAACATCACGCCGATCTTCTCGCGGAGCTGGTTGATGAAGATCGCGGTGGTCTTGGACTGGTTGAGCGCGCTGGTGATCTTCCGCAGGGCCTGGCTCATCAGACGGGCCTGGAGACCGACGTGGCTGTCGCCCATCTCGCCCTCGATCTCCGCGCGCGGGACGAGCGCGGCGACGGAGTCGATGACGATCAGGTCGAGGGCGCCGGAGCGGACCAGCATGTCCACGATCTCCAGGGCCTGCTCGCCGTTGTCCGGCTGGGAGAGGATCAGGTTGTCGACGTCGACGCCGAGCTTGCGCGCGTACTCGGGGTCGAGGGCGTGCTCCGCGTCCACGAAGGCCACCTGGCCGCCGGCCCGCTGAGCGTTGGCCACCGCGTGCAGGGTGAGGGTCGTCTTGCCGGAGGACTCCGGGCCGTACACCTCCACCACACGGCCACGCGGGATGCCGCCGACGCCGAGCGCGACGTCGAGCGCGGTCGACCCGGTGGGGATGACCTCGATGGGCTCGTTCGGCCGCTCGCCCATGCGCATGACCGCGCCCTTGCCGAACTGCCGTTCAATCTGTGCGAGCGCGGCGTCGAGCGCCTTCTCGCGGTCGGTTCCTGCCATGGGTTCCACCCGATTTGCTTGAGTCGATCGCTTCACGTCAAAGACGCTAACGCCTGCCACTGACAATGCGCCCTGACGCCCGTCCGGCCTGTGGATAACTCGGGTACTTCTCCAGGCAAATCATCCCGAAACACCTGCCGTCGGCTGGGCCGGAGCCTCCATAAGAATGGATGTTCGATTTTCGTGTCAAGCGCACCACGCGGCACCCGAGCGACTTCCCCCACCCTCTTCCGAGCGCCCTCCGGTTACTTCCCGCGGCGTACTTCAAGTGCCTTCGGGCGTACGACGACCCCAGGGGCCGTCCTCGCCAGTCTTGAGCCATGGAGACGAAGAGGCACACCCCGGTACCGCCCCGGAAAGCCGACACGACACCCCACGCCCCTGCCGGCCTCGTGGAGCGGCTCTGCCACGCCACCGGTCTCCTCCTCGTCCTCTCCGGGCTCACGCACCTGGTGGTGTTCGCCGTGGACGGCGGGCCCTGGGAGGGGCCGGTCTCCTGGCGCAAGCCGGTGACGTTCGGGCTGTCCTTCGGGGTGACGCTGATCGCGGTCACCTGGGTCACGTCGTACCTGCGCGTCGGCACACGCACGCGTGCCGCGCTGCTCGCGGTCTTCGCGGCCGACTGCGTGGTGGAGGTCGGCGGCATCACCCTCCAGGCGTGGCGCAAGGTGCCCTCGCACCTCGACATGGAGACGCCCTTCGACACGGCGGTGTCCATGACGCTCGCGGTGGGCGGTGGCGTCCTGGTGCTGCTGCTGACGGTGTTCGCGGTCGCCTCCTTCCGCCACCGGCCCTCGGGCCCGGCGGGGATGGACCTCGCGGTGCGGTCCGGGTTCGGGATCCTGCTCGTCGCACTCGCCTCGGGTGCCGCGATGATCGCGCGCGGGGTGGTCCTCACCCGTACCGGGCACCAGGAGGCGGCGTACCACTCGACCGCCCCGCTCAAGCCGCTGCACGGCGTGAGCCTGCACGCGGTCCTGGTCCTGCCCGCACTGGCCTGGCTGCTGTCCCGCACCCGGTGGAGCGAGACGCCACGACGACGGATCCTGTACGCGGCGGTCGGCTGCTACGTCACGGCCGTCGCCGGCGCCGCGGTCTGGGCCGCCCTCACCTACTGAACCCCGGTGCCCTCAGGGCGACTCGTCACCGTCGGTGGAGTCCCGTGCCCCCTGCCGTCGCCGCTCCCACAGCGCACGCGCACGCGTGACCGGCGACGGCGCGTCCCCCCGGTTCCGGTGCCCCTGGACCCGGGGATCGTCGGTGACGGCGTAGCGCTTCACGTACGCCCCCAGGAACGCCTGGAGCGTGGCGACCGCCGGGATGGCGATCAGGGCGCCCACGGCACCGAGCAGGGCGGTGCCCGCGATGACCGAGCCGAAGGCGACCGCGGGGTGGATGTCGACGGTCCTGGAGGTCAGCTTGGGCTGGAGCACGTAGTTCTCGAACTGCTGGTAGATCACCACGAAGACCAGCACCCACAGCGCGTACCAGGGATCGACGGTGAAGGCGATCAGCATGGGCAGGGCGCCCGCGAGATAGGTGCCGATGGTCGGGATGAACTGCGAGACCAGGCCCACCCACACGGCCAGCACGGGCGCGTACGGCACATCCAGGGCCTGGAGCAGCACGAAGTGCGCGACGCCGGAGACGAGCGCCATCAGACCGCGCGAGTAGATGTAACCGCCGGTCTTGTCGACGGCGATCTCCCAGGCGCGCAGCACCTCGGCCTGCCGGGCGGGCGGCAGGACGGAGCAGATCGCGCGGCGCAGCCGGGGCCCGTCGGCGGCGAAGTAGAAAGAGAACAGCGCGATCGTCAGCAGTTGGAAGAGACCGCCGAGCACCTGGGCGGACACGTCCAGGACGCCGGTGGCGCTGTTCTGCACGTAGTTGCGCAGCCAGTCGGAGCGCAGCAGGCCCTCCTGGACGTCCACCCGCTTCAGATCGGTGTGGAAGTGCCCGTTGATCCAGCTGATGACGGAGTCGAGGTAGTCCGGGAAGTCCTCGACGATCTTGATGATCTGGCCCGCGAGCATCGAGCCGAGCAGCACGACGAAGCCGGCGGACGCGATCAGCACCGCGAAGAAGACGAGGAAGGTGGCGAGCCCCCTGCGCATGCCCCGCGCGGCCATCTTGCTGACCGCGGGTTCTATGGCCAGGGCCAGGAAGAACGCGATGAGGACGTTGATCAGCAGCCCTATGAGCTGGTGGAAGGCCCAACTGCCGAGCTGGAACACGGCGATGAGGGCCAGCGCGAGCACCATGGCGCGCGGCAGCCAACGCGGCATGCGGGCGTTCGGCCCGGCGCCGGCGGCCGGGGGCCCTGAAGGCGGCGTCGTGCCGAACGGAGATGCCTGCGGGGCTGCCTGCCCGGACTCGTCAGTGGGTGCCACGGAGCAAGTCTCACCCACGTGACTGACAATCGGCTGCCGTCCTGCGATCTTCGTGACCGGTCAGTGCCTCTTTCGTGAGATGTTCACGGCCGCTCGGCACTCCCGCCAGGAAACATCCACAGCCGACAGCGCCTTGAGAACCGCTCGGCGCCTGTCAGCGGCTCTCAGTGCCTCTCCGCCGGAACGTTCATCACGGTGCACACCACGCGCCACACGTCCTTGGCGTCCCAGCCGGAGTCCAGCGCCTCATGCACCGTGCGTCCGCCGAGCTCCGCCATCACATGATCGCGCGCGAAGGTGTCGGCGTACCCCGGACCGAAGTGTTCCGCCATCCGCTGCCAGAAGACCGTCAACCGCATGACTCCAGTATCCCGCCCCTGAGGGTGGGCCTCGGCCGGGACCGCTTGCCGAGACCGCTTTCCGCCCTACGGTCTGTCGCATGCCCGAAACAGGAGCTTCCCCACTCCCCCAGACGTCACCGGCGCACTCCCCGCTCTTCCGCGCGGAGCACTTCGTCTGGCTCACCGCGCGCGTGCTGGAACAGCGGCTGTTCGCGTACCACTTCCTGAACGGCGGCCCCGACCCGGTGGAGACGGCTCTGGACGCCTACCGCAATGCGGACGGCGGTTACGGCCACGCCCTGGAGCCCGATCTGCGCGGCCCGGTCAGCCAGCCCCTGCACACCGCCCACGCCCTGCGGATCCTGGACGCCGTCGGACGCTGCGGCGGACAGCGCGTGGAGCGCGTGTGCCGCTATCTCACGTCCGTCTCCACCTCGGACGGCGCCCTGCCCGCCGTCACTCCCGCGCAGCGCGGCTATCCGACGGCCCCCTTCCTGCCGGTGGTGGACGCCCCGCCGAGCGAGCTGCTCACCACCGGTCCCGTGGTCGGTCTGCTGCACCGCAACGAGGTGTGGCACGCCTGGCTGTTCCGGGCCACGGACTTCTGCTGGCAGGCGGTGGAGTCCCTGGAGGTGTCCCATCCGTACGAGATCCAGGCCGCCCTGACCTTCCTGGACTCCGTGCCCGACCGCCCGCGCGCAGAGGCCACCGCCGACCGCCTGGGCCGCCTGGTGCGCGAGCAACGACTGGCCGTGCCGGACCCGGCCGACCTCGCCGCGTTCCCCGTCTCCCCCGGCTACGCCCCGGACGAGCACCACTTCCCGCACGACTACGCGAAGACCCCGGACTCGCTCGCGCGCGCGTGGTTCACGGACGCCGAGATGGCCCGTTCGCTGGACTTCCTGGCCGCAGAGCAGGAGGAGGACGGCGGCTGGCCGATCCGTTGGCGCCCATGGGCACCGACCACCGCCCTTGAAGCGCGCCCCATGGTGACGATCGAGGCACTGCGCACCCTGCGCGCCTACGGCCGCACCGTCGGCTGACCGGCGGGAGCGCGACTGACCGGCGGGAGGGGCGGCTGACCGGCAGGAGCAGGCGGCTGACCGGCGGAGGGCCGCACACACGCGTGCCGGTCACGCATCCGCGTGCTGGCCACGCACCCGCGTGCCGCCCGCACCCGAGCGTCGGCCGCGCTCACGCCCCCAGGGCCCGCACCCCAGCAGTCACGAGCACCGCGGCGGCCACCACGAGCAGAAACGGAGCCCGCAGGAGCAGTGCCACGGCGGCCGCGGCCAGTCCCGCGGCCCGCGCGTCGACCACCGGCACCCGCCCGTCGGCGAAGGTCTGCTGAGCGGTGAGCGCAGCCAGGAGAGCCACCGGCAGCAGCGCGGCAAGGCGCTTCACCAGGGGCCGGTCGAGAACGCCCGCGGGCACCAGCAGCCCGAGCAGCTTGACGACATAACAACCGAGGGCGGTGACGCCGATCGCGACCCAGGTGTTCACCGCCCCTCCTCCCGCGCCCGCTCCCGACGCCCGCGCACCCACAGGACGAGAGGCGCCGCGAGAGCGGCCGCCAACACCGGCACCCCGGCGGGCAGCACAGGAAGCAGCCCGAGCCCCAGCAGCACGGCGAGCCCGGCCACGGCCCGCTCGGTGCCGCTCTTGACCATGGGCGCGAGCAACGCGAGGAACACGGCGGGCCCGGCCGCGTCCAGCCCCCACGCGCGTGTGTCCCCGATCGCGTCGGCGCCCAGGGCACCCAGCAGGGTGGTGAGGTTCCACAGCACATACAGGCTCAGCCCCGTGACGGCGAACCCGATCCGGCCGGCCCGCCGCGTCGGCTGCGCCAGCGAGACCGCGGCCGTCTCGTCGATGACCCACTGAGCGGCGAACGGGCGGAGCATGCGCGGCAGGGCCAGCAACTGCGACAGCCGCAGCCCGTAGAACGCGTTGCGCACCCCCAGGAAGAAGGCTCCGGCGGCCGCAGTGAAAGGACTCCCGCCGGCCGCGAGCGCCCCCACCAGAGCGAACTGGGACGCGCCGGTGAACACCAGAAGGCTGAGCGCACAGGTCTGCGGCAGCGTGAGCCCACTGCCGGCCGAGGTCACCCCGAAGGCGAACCCGGAGAGTCCGACGGCCACCCCGACTCCGAGGGCGTCTCGTACGACGGCGGCGTCCGGCCTTCCTCCACCGTCGGGGTGCGTATCTGCGAGAGCGGTCTGTTCTGCCACACGTCGGACGCTAGAAGCAGCGGCGCCGAAGAGTCTTGTACGTTCTTGCGCTCCCGCTGATAGGCCCCGGGCGGCACACCGACGATCCGGGTGAAGTGCCGGTTCAGATGAGGCTGGTCCGTGAACCCCACCTCGACGGCGGCGGCGGCCGGACTGGCCCCCGCGTCCAGCAACCGCTGAGCCCGCCGCACCCGGGCATCGGTCAGCCAGGTGTGCGGCGGCATCCCGTAAACCCCCCGGAAGGCACGCAGCAGCGCGAACGGACTGGTCCCGAGATCAGCCGCCAGTCCCTCCAGAGAGGGCGGCTCAGCCATCCGCTCCTCCAGCACGGCACGCGCGCGCACCGCCGCCCGCGCTCCGGCGGACCGCACGTCCCGCTCGGGCAGAACCCCACCGTTCACCCGCAGCAACCGCGTCACGGCCACGCGCAACAAGGTGTCGGCGGCCAGCGCGTTCCCCTCCTCGGCTGCCCGCAGCACCTGATGCACCAACCGCACGGCGTACGGATCATCGAGCACGGGCCGCACGAACCCCGGCGCACCCCGCAGCGAACTGGTCTCGGCGGCGATCCCGGCAACAACCTCGGGCGACGGATAGACGGCCCCGTACCGCCACCCCTCCGGCACCCCGGCCCGCCCCGTATGAGCCGTATCAGGATTGACCAGAGCCAGCGCCCCGGCCCCCGCGTACTGATCGACCCCCCGATGCTGAAAGACCTCGACTCCGTCGGCGATGGCAGCGATCACAAAGTTCTCATGCGTATGCCGCACAAACGTCTTCCGCACATACCGGGCCCACAGCAGATCAACCCCGGGCAACGCGGCATACCGCCAATGCCTGGCCCGCTCCTTGGAACCCGCCATAGACCCATTCTGCCGGGTGCGGGTGCGTCGTGGCTGGTCGCGCAGTTCCCCGCGCCCCTGGGGCGGGCCATCTGGACGCTCGTGCAGACGCGCCCGGCCCCGACCCGAAACCGAACCGAAGGCGCTACAGACGCCCCCACCGGACCGCAACGGGCCGCCGCAGTCCTCCAGGGGCGCGGGGAACTGCGCAAAACGCCCGCCCCCACCGAACCCGCACAAGACCACGAACCCCCAGGCCAGCCCCGCTGTCAGCCCCCGTTGTCAGACCCAAGGTGCACGATGGACCCATGGCCAGCCCAACACCCCCACCCCTGAACCACTTCTCCCCCGCAACCCGCGCCTGGTTCACGCATGCCTTCGACGCCCCCACCACCGCCCAGTCAGGCGCCTGGCAGGCCATCGCAGAGGGCTCCGACGTGCTGGTCGTAGCCCCCACCGGCTCCGGCAAAACCCTCGCCGCCTTCCTCGCCGCCCTGGACCAGCTCACCTCCACACCCCCACCCGCCGACCCCAAGAAGCGCTGCCGAGTCCTCTACGTCTCCCCCCTGAAGGCCCTCGCCGTCGACGTGGAGCGCAACCTCCGCAGCCCCCTCACCGGCATCCGCCAGGAATCCGTCCGCCTGGGCCTGCCCGAACCCGAGGTCAAGGTGGGCATCCGCTCGGGCGACACCCCCGCCGCCGAGCGCCGAGCCCTGTCCACCCGCCCCCCGGACATCCTGATCACCACGCCGGAATCCCTGTTCCTGATGCTGACGTCGGCGACCCGCGACGCGCTCACCGGCATCGAGACAGTGATCCTCGACGAGGTCCACGCCGTGGCCGGCACCAAGCGCGGCGCCCACCTGGCCCTCTCCCTGGAGCGCCTGGACGAACTCCTCCCGAAGCCGGCCCGCCGCATCGGCCTGTCCGCCACGGTCCGCCCGGTGGACGAGATCGCCCGCTATCTCTCCCCGCACCGCAAGGTGGAGATCGTCCAGCCGAAGTCGGGCAAGGAGTTCGACCTCTCGGTCGTGGTCCCGGTGGAGGACCTCGGCGAACTCGGCGGCTCCCCGGTCGCCGACGCCAACGACGGCGGCGGCAACGCGGAACGCCCCTCGATCTGGCCCCACGTCGAGGAGCGCATCGCCGACCTCGTCCAGTCCCACCGCTCCACGATCGTCTTCGCGAACTCCCGCCGCCTCGCGGAGCGCCTCTGCAACCGCCTCAACGAGATCGCCTACGAGCGGGCCACCGGCGAACCCCTGGAGGAACACCACGCCCCCGCGGAGCTCATGGGCGGTTCGGGCGCGGCCCAGGGCGCACCCCAGGTCATCGCCAGGGCCCACCACGGCTCGGTCTCCAAGGAACAGCGCGCCCTGGTCGAAGAGGACCTGAAGGCAGGCCGCCTCCCCGCGGTGGTGGCCACCTCCAGCCTCGAACTCGGCATCGACATGGGCGCCGTCGACCTCGTGGTACAGGTCGAATCACCCCCCTCGGTGGCCTCCGGTCTGCAACGCGTCGGCCGCGCCGGCCACCAGGTCGGCGCCGTCTCCACCGGCGTGGTCTTCCCGAAGTACCGCGGCGACCTGGTCCAGGCGGCGGTCGTCACCGAGCGGATGCGCACCGGCTCCATCGAGTCCCTCAAGGTCCCGGCGAACCCCCTGGACGTCCTCGCCCAGCAGCTGGTCGCGATGACCGCCATGGACACCTGGCAGTTCGACGACCTCCTCGCCAGCGTCCGCAGGGCGGCCCCCTTCGCCGCCCTCCCCGAGTCCGCGTTCACCGCGGTCCTGGACATGCTCGCCGGCCGCTACCCCTCCGACGCCTTCGCCGAGCTGCGCCCGCGCGTGGTCTGGGACCGCATCGCCGGCACCGTCACCGGCCGCCCCGGCGCCCAGCGCCTCGCCGTCACCTCCGGCGGCACCATCCCCGACCGCGGCCTCTTCGGCGTCTTCCTCGCCGGTTCCGACCCCAAGAAGGGCGGCGGACGGGTCGGCGAGCTGGACGAGGAGATGGTCTACGAGTCGCGCGTGGGGGACGTCTTCACGCTCGGCACCAGCTCCTGGCGCATCGAGGACATCACCCGCGACCGCGTCCTGGTCTCCCCCGCCCCCGGCGTCCCCGGCAGGCTCCCCTTCTGGAAGGGCGACCAGCTGGGGCGCCCCCTCGAACTGGGCCGCGCGGTGGGCGCCTTCCTCCGCGAGGTCGGTTCGCTCCCCAAGGAAGACGCCCGCCTGCGCCTCCTCGCGGCGGGCCTGGACGCCTGGGCGGCCGACAATGTCCTGTCCTACCTCGACGAGCAGCGCGAGGCCTGCGGTCACATCCCGGATGACCGCACCATCGTCGTGGAGCGCTTCCGCGACGAGCTCGGCGACTGGCGGGTCGTCGTCCACTCCCCCTTCGGTGCCCAGGTCCACGCCCCCTGGGCCCTGGCCCTCGGCGCCAAGCTCTCCGAGCGCTACGGCATGGACGCCCAGGTCATGCACGCCGACGACGGGATCGTGCTCCGGCTGCCGGACGCGGACCTGATGAGCCTGGACCTCCTCGACCGGGAGCCGACCGGGATCGGCACGGAGTACGACGCGGAGCAGGCCCCCGTCGGCGCCGCGGACGTCGTCTTCGACAAGGGCGAGGTCGACCAGATGGTCACCGACCAGGTCGGCGGCTCGGCCCTGTTCGCCTCCCGCTTCCGCGAGTGCGCCGCCCGCGCGCTCCTGCTCCCCCGCCGCAACCCCGGCAAGCGCACCCCCCTGTGGCAGCAGCGCCAGCGCGCCTCCCAACTGCTCCAGGTGGCGAGCGAGTTCGGCTCGTTCCCGATCGTCCTGGAGGCGGTCCGCGAATGCCTCCAGGACGTCTTCGACGTCCCGGGCCTCGTGGAGCTGATGGGCGACCTGGAGTCCCGCAAGGTCCGCCTGGTCGAGGTCACCACCCCCGAGCCCTCCCCCTTCGCCCGCTCCCTCCTCTTCGGTTACGTCGCCCAGTTCCTCTACGAGGGCGACTCACCCCTCGCCGAGCGCCGCGCGGCGGCCCTCTCACTGGACTCCCGGCTGCTGGCTGAGCTCCTCGGCCAGGCGGAGCTCAGGGAGCTGCTCGACGCAGAGGTGCTGACCGAGCTGGAGCGGGAGCTCCAGTGGCTCACCGAGGACCGCCGCGTCAAGGACGCCGAGGGAGTCGCGGACCTCCTGCGCGTCCTCGGCCCGCTCACCGACGCGGAGCTGGCCGAGCGGGGCGCCGAACCGCAGTGGGCGCAGGACCTCGCCCGAGCCCGCCGCGCGATCAGGGTCCGTGTCGCCGGCGCCGACCACTGGGCGGCGATCGAGGACGCGGGCCGCCTGCGCGACGCCCTCGGCACCGCCTTGCCGGTCGGTGTCCCGGAGGCCTTCACCGAGCCGGTCAAGGACCCCCTCGGTGACCTTCTCGCCCGTTATGCCCGCACCCACGGCCCGTTCACCTCGGCAACGGTCGCGGCCCGCTTCGGCCTGGGCACGGCGGTCACCGAGGGCGCGTTGCAGCGGCTCGCCGCGAGCGGGCGGGTCGTACAGGGAGAGTTCCATCCGGCGGGCATCGGCCAGGAGTGGTGCGACGCGACCGTGCTCCGCCGTCTGCGCCGCCGCTCCCTGGCCGCCCTGCGCCACGAACTCGAACCGGTGCCGCCGCCGGCCCTCGCCCAGTTCCTCCCGCAGTGGCAGCACATCGGCAAGGGGCACTCCCTGCGGGGCATCGACGGCCTGGTGCGGGCGGTCGAGCAGTTGCAGGGCGCGTCCGTGCCCGCCTCCGCCCTGGAGAAGCTCGTCCTGCCGTCGCGCGTCACCAACTACACCCCGGCCATGCTCGACGAGCTCACCGCCGCCGGAGAGATCGTGTGGGCCGGGGCGGGCGCGCTCCCCGGCAAGGACGGCTGGGTCTCCCTCTACCTCGCGGACGCGGCCCCGCTGCTCCTGCCGTCACCCCACCCCCTGGAGCTGACGGCACTCCACCAGTCCGTCCTGGACGCCCTCGCCGGCGGCTACGGCCTGTTCTTCCGCCAGATCGCCGACCAGGTCCGCGCCACCACCCACCCCGACGCCACCGACCCCCAACTGGCCGACGCCGTATGGGACCTGGCCTGGTCCGGCCGCCTGACCAACGACACCCTCACCCCCATGCGCGCGCTGCTGGGCTCGGGCCGCACCGCGGGCTCCACCGCCCACCGCGCCAAACGCAGCATCCCGCGCGGCCGCTACGGCTCCCTCACCGCCGCGGCCCGCACCGCCTCACGCACCGGCCCGCCGACGGTGGCCGGCCGCTGGTCCCTCCTGCCCGCCCACGAGTCCGACCCGACGGTCCGCGCCCACGCCCTCGCCCGCACCCTCCTCGACCGCCATGGAGTGGTCACCCGCGGAGCGGTCGCGGCGGAGGGCGTGGAGGGCGGCTTCTCGGCGATATACCGCGTCCTGTCCGCCTTCGAGGACAGCGGCCAGGCCCGCCGCGGCTACGTGGTGGAGGGCCTGGGCGCCGCCCAGTTCGCCATGGACGGAGCGGTGGACCGCCTACGAGCGGTCGCCAACGCCCGCGACCGAGGCGAACCCCTCCCGCCCACCACCCCGGAAACCCCCGACACCCTCACCGACCCGGGCACCACCCCCGCCCCCGAGGACTTCGACTGGGCAGACGCCTTCGGCCCCTTCGACCCTGACCACACCCCGGCTTCCCCGGCCTCCCGCGACGAGTACATCTCCCCGCGGGACTACCCCCCGCCCGCCTCGCCGGACCAGTACTCCCACCTCACGCCCGGCTCAGGCTTCGGCAACCGCAGGCACCACACCGCCGACGCGTCCCGAGCCGTAGTCCTGGCCGCCGCCGACCCCGCCAACGCCTACGGCGCCGCCCTCCCCTGGCCCGATCCCCCGACCGAGGCCCGCCACAAGCCGGGCCGCAAGGCCGGCTCCCTGGTCGTCCTGGTGGACGGCGAGCTGACGCTCTATATGGAGCGAGGCGGCAAAACCCTCCTGGCCTGGCCCTCCACGCCCGACACGAACCCCACCGACGACCCCCGCCTGCGCACGGCAGCCGAGTCCCTGGCGGCAGCAGCCAAGGCCGGCTCCCTGGGCACGGTGACAGTGGAACGCATCAACGGCACCCCAGCCCTGACCTCCCCCACAGGCACCCTCCTGGAATCAGCGGGCTTCATCGCCACCCCCCGAGGCCTCCGCCTCCGCGCCTGAGCTCAAGAGAACACGCCCGCCAGCCCTCCGCTCCAGGAAGACCCGCACCCCGACGCCCTCCCCACCTCGCAGCGCCCAGGACGACCCGGCGCCGCCTGCCCTACGCCCCCGAAACGACCACGCACCCGCACCCGCCAACGGCGACAACCCCCACAAGGGCCACCCGCACCCGACCACGAAACCCGCACGGGTGGTGCGGGTGGGAACCCCCAAAGGCCGAAGGCGAAGCCGAGGCCGACCCCCACCCCACCCCGCATGCCACCCTTGACCCATGCCCGAAGGAGACACCGTCTGGCAAGCCGCGAGACGCCTGCACGAAGCCCTCGCCGGCAAACCCCTCACCCGCAGCGACCTGAGAGTCCCGAAATACGCCACCGCGGACCTCACAGGCCGCCACGTCCTGGACGTCACCCCCCGCGGCAAACACCTCCTCACCCGCATGGAAGGCGGCCTAACCCTCCACTCCCACCTCCGCATGGACGGCGCCTGGAAGGTGTACGCCAACAACCAACGCTGGACCGGCGGCCCCACCCACCAGATCCGGGCGATCCTGGGCACGGCCGACCGCACAGCCGTCGGCTACCGCCTCCCCGTCCTGCAACTCCTCCGCACCACCGACGAACACAAGGCCGTCGGCCACCTCGGCCCCGACCTCCTGGGCCCGGACTGGAACCCCGAGCGCGCCTTGGCGAACCTCCTCCAGGACCCCGCCCGCCCCCTCGGCGAGGCCCTCCTCGACCAGCACAACCTCGCCGGCATCGGCAATGTCTACAAGTGCGAGCTCTGCTTCCTGCTAGGCGCCACCCCCTGGCTCCCGATCGGCGCCCTCCCCGCCGACCGCACCGCCCACCTCCCCACGCTCGCGAAGAAGCTCCTGGAGGCCAACCGCGACCGCCTGATCCGCACCACGACGGGCCGCCGCGGCCAGGACCTCTTCGTCTACGGCCGCGCCCCGCGCCCCTGCCTGCGCTGCCACACCTCCATCCGGGTCGCCGACCAGGGCGACGGCTCCCGCGACCGCCCCACCTACTGGTGCCCCCACTGCCAGACCGGCCCGGCCCCGGGCCCCCACCGAGGAGCACCGAGCGGACACCCCGGAACCTCACGCCGTACGACCAATTGACGCTCCGTCAGAAACCCTCGTACGGTCGCTCCATGGCCGTCAGCGCGTACGACCTCACCGGACGCACCGCGTTCGTCACCGGCGCGGCGAGTGGTATCGGCCGCGCGTCCGCCGTCCTGCTCGCCGAGGCGGGCGCCACCGTGCACTGCGCGGACCGCGACGAGAAGGGCCTGCACAAAACGGCGACCCTCATCAAGGACGCCGGCGGCACCGCGCACACGCATCCGCTGGACGTCACCGACCGCGAGCAGCTCCGGCGGGCCATCACCTCCTGCGAGCGCCTGGATGTCCTGGCCGCGATCGCCGGGATCATGCACAGCAGCCCGGTTCTGGAGACGAGGGACGAAGACCTCGACCGCGTCCTGAACGTCAACTTCAAGGGAGTGCTGTACGCCTGCCAGGAGGCGGCCCGCCTGATGATCGCGCAGGGAACCAAGGGCAGCATCGTCACGATGGCCTCGGGAGCCGTGGACACCGGAGGCCCCGGCCTGCTCTGCTACGGCGCGGCCAAGGCGGCGGTGGTCCAGCTGACGAAGACCCTGGCCACGGAGGTGGGCCGCTACGGCATCCGGGTCAACGCGGTCGCCCCGGGCTGGATCCGCACCCCCATGACCGACCGCCACGACGAGGATGCCCAGGCCCACACCGAGGCCCTCATGTCCCGCATGTCACCCCTCAGGCGAGTAGGCGAACCGGAGGACATCGCCCACGCAGTCCTCCACCTGGCCTCCAACGCCGCATCCTTCACCACGGGCCAGATCCTCCGCCCGAACGGCGGAGTAGCAATGCCCTGGTAACGGCAACGAGGCTCCCCGACCCGATCCACACCATGCGACCCACATCCGCCCCCAGCGCCCTCTCCATCAATCCCCCAAGCTCCCCGGCCAGGCCCCACACCCATCCGATCCGGATCCGCCCCCTGCGCCCCCTTCACCACCCCCCGGCCCCCTCGTCCGACCGGCCCCGGCCGACTCCGACGGCAGCCGCGAAGAGCCGCCGGCCCTCATCCCGGTCACCCGTCCGCCCACCCCGTTCAGGGTGGACCCCGGCGAAGGCGGCAACCTACACGGCCGTCAGCGCCCCGGCCGCCTTCCTCCTACCGACCCCCGCCCTCGCTGGTCGTCGGATCCCCCTCCCGCCCGACCGCGTCGCTCCTCGCCACCCCGACCACGTCAGCACTCCGACCGCCCTACCCCGCGCTCAACCACCGCCCCCGCCCCTACCGGCCTCCCTCCCCGCCCCCCAAGCCCGACGCCACCGCCCCGCCCCCAGCGCCCCCAAAGCCCGCCCCTTAGGCACACAGTGCACCGGCAACAGACTCAGCCCCCACCCCCCGGCCGCCACCGCCCCTTCAAGCACCCCGGCGTCCGGCGCCAGCACCAGCCGTGCCACGGCCCACCACCACAGCACCCCGAGCCCGAGAGCCACCCCCCGGCACACTGTCGGCCCCGCCATGCAGCCACCTCCAGCCCGGACGCTAGACCTCCGCTTCACCCACGGGGGAGGGCGCACCCCAGGCACACAGACGCACCGAAACGCCCACCGTCACCAACACACGACACCGCCCGGCACACACGCCCGGAGCCCGACACAGCACCGCCCGGCACACGCACCCGGAGCCCGACACAGCACCGCCCCGACACACCGACCCGAAGCCCGGCACCCAGCACAGCGCACGCGCCACCGCTCCAACATGCACGAAAACCCCGACCGGCGCCTCTCCAGATCAACCGGAGAAGCCCGTCCGGGGCCTCGCACACTTCTTCTCAGCGCGCTGTCAGCACATGCTCACACCAGCCGTGAGCGTCACGCCGCGACGACGTCCACCGCTTCGCTGGGCGCCTTGATGGTCACCCGTTCCGGTGGCACACCCTTGACCGAGACGGAACCCAGCATCGGGCGCACCGGCGCCGGTACGGGCTCGCTGGGGGTGGCCGCAGCAGACTGGGCCAGCTCGGCGAGGGCGAGCTCGTCGCTCACTTCCCGCATGAGCTCGGACATCCGTACGTCCAGCGCGTCGCAGATCGCGGAGAGCAGCTCGGAGGAAGCCTCCTTCTGCCCCCGCTCCACCTCGGAAAGATAGCCGAGTGAGACTCGGGCGGACGAGGAGACTTCGCGCAGAGTACGGCCCTGGCGTTGGCGCTGCCGACGCAGCACGTCACCCAGCAGGCGACGGAGCAGAATCATCGGTGGCTCCCTCCTCGGACCGCGTAGCCGCATCCTTCACGCCCCACCGTACCGCCTTGCGCCGCGGCCGTGCGGGGAGCGATGTCGTGTTCACTCAGGGCTGCAAACATCAAAACCCCCCGTTCCGTTCCGTATCCTGTGCCCGCTCATTCCCGGTCTGTTCGCCCGTAAGCTCTTCCAGGAGCAAAGCGAGTACGCTCCGTACACTCTCCATACGAATTTCCGCGCGGTCGCCGTTCAACCGCAGTGCGGTCACTTTCCCGCCACCGATTGCCGCGGAAGCGCCCGCGGAGGGACCGTCGACAGCCACGAAAACCGTTCCGACGGGCTTGCCGTCCTGTGGCTCCGGGCCCGCGACCCCGGTGGTCGCGATGCCCCAGTCGGCGCCGAGCGCCTTGCGCACTCCGGCCGCCATCTGGGCCGCGACCTGCGGATCCACCGCACCTCGCTGGTCCAGCAGGGTGGCGTCGACACCCAGCAGCTCATGCTTCAGTTCGGTGGCGTAGGCCGTCACCGAACCCCGGAACGCTTGGGACGCCCCGGGAGCCGCTGTGATTTCCGCCGCAACCAGCCCGCCGGTGAGCGACTCGGCGACCGCGAGCGTCTGACCCTTCACGGTGAGTAGTCGCACCACTTGGGCGGCCGGGGAATTCACGCTTCCGTCTCCTCCAACGCCGCCTCGCGCTCGGCGATTCCCTGCCTGCGCAGCACAATGGCCTGTCTCACATAGTCGAGCCCGGTCGCGACGGTCAGCACGACCGCCACCGCCATCACCCAGAACCGCGCGGTGGCCAGCCACCCCGTCAGCATCAGGATGTACATCCCCACGGCGATCCCCTGGCTGAGCGTCTTGAGCTTGCCGCCGCGGCTCGCCGGGATCACGCCGTACCGGATGACGAGGAAACGCAGCAGGGTGATGCCGAGTTCCCTGCCGAGGATGACGATCGTCACCCACCAGGGCAGGTCGCCGAGCCCGGAGAGACAGATCAGCGCCGCTCCCATGATCGCCTTGTCGGCGATGGGGTCGGCGATCTTCCCGAAGTCGGTGACGAGGTTGTAGGTGCGGGCCAGGTGACCGTCGAACAGGTCGGTGATCATGGCGATCGAGAAGGCGGCCCAGGCGAAGGAGCGCCATGCGGGGTCGTGCCCGCCGTCGGCCAGCATCAGGGCGACGAAGCCGGGCACGAGGACCAGCCGGAGCATGGTCAGCAGATTGGCGATGTTCCAGACGCTGGCCTGGTTGACGGCCGCGGCCGCGATCTTCTTGCCGCGCGGGGGCCTCGCGCCGGAGCCGCCGTCGGTGTCCTCCGCGTCCGGGGCCACCCCGGGCACCACGGTCGCCCCGGGGAGGACGGCCGCAGCGGCCACCGCACTCGCCGACGCCTCAGCGGCCGTACCGGAGACCGCGTCCGAAGGAGTGCCGGGGCCCGCTCCGGAAGCGGTACCGGGGACATCGCCCACCGGCCCGCCCTTCGCGGCGGAGGGGCCACCCGCGGCGGACGCCGGAACTCCGGTCATCTGCCCGCCTCCTCACTACACGCGAGCGAGCCGTCGAGCGGCTCGGCCACCAGGTCGACACCTTCCGTACCGACCACCTTCGCCTCGACCATACGACCGACGCTCAGACCTTCGCCGCTCGTGAGCAGCACCTGGCCGTCGGTCTCGGGCGCCTGGTGCGCGCCACGGCCGTACACGCCGTCCTCGTCCACCGACTCGACCAGCACGTGCACGGTCTCGCCGACACGCTCCTCGGCGCGCTGCGAGACGAGTTCCTCGGCGAGCCTGGAGACCCGCGCCATCCGCTCGGCGACGACGTCCTCGTCCAGCTTGTTCTCGTACGTCGCCGCTTCGGTGCCCTCCTCGTCGGAGTACCCGAAGACGCCGATGGCGTCCAGTCGCGCGCCGTTCAGGAACCGCTCCAGCTCGGCGAGGTCGGCCTCGGTCTCGCCGGGGAAGCCCACGATGAAGTTGGAGCGCACGCCGGCCTCGGGAGCCTTGCCGCGGATGGTGTCGAGGAGCTCCAGGAAGCGGTCGGTGTCGCCGAAGCGGCGCATCGCGCGCAGCACGTCGGGGGCGGAGTGCTGGAAGGAGAGGTCGAAGTAGGGCACGACCTTGGGCGTGGAGGTCAGCACGTCGATCAGGCCGGGGCGCATCTCGGCGGGCTGGAGGTAGCTCACGCGGACGCGTTCGAGGCCGTCCACCTCGGCCAGCTCGGGCAGCAGGGACTCGAGCAGACGGATGTCGCCGAGGTCCTTGCCGTAGGACGTGTTGTTCTCGGAGACCAGCATGATCTCCTTGACGCCCTGCTCGGCCAGCCAGCGGGTCTCGTTCAGCACGTCCGAGGGGCGGCGCGAGATGAAGGAGCCGCGGAAGGACGGGATGGCGCAGAAGGAGCAGCGCCGGTCGCAGCCGGAGGCGAGCTTCACCGAGGCGACCGGGGAGCCGTCCAGACGGCGGCGCAGGGGCGCACGGGGGCCGGAGGCCGGCGCGAGCCCCTCCGGCAGGTCGGCGGGGGCAGGAGTCTCCGCCACGGCCGGACCGTGGCCCGGCAGGGCGACGGACGCCGCCGACTCCTGACGCTGGGCCGGGCTGATCGGCAGCAGCTTGCGCCGGTCGCGAGGGGTGTGCGCGGCGTGGATGCCGCCGCTGAGGATCGTCTGCAGGCGGTCGGAGATGTCGGCGTAGTCGTCGAAGCCGAGCACGCCGTCGGCCTCGGGGAGGGCCTCGGCGAGGTCCTTGCCGTACCGCTCGGCCATGCAGCCCACCGCCACGACGGCCTGGGTTCTGCCGTGTCCCTTGAGGTCGTTGGCCTCCAGGAGGGCGTCGACGGAGTCCTTCTTGGCGGCCTCGACGAAGCCACAGGTGTTGACGACGGCGACGTCCGCGTCGGCGGCGTCCTCCACGAGATCCCAGCCGTCCGCCTCCAAACGGCCTGCGAGCTCCTCCGAGTCCACCTCGTTACGGGCGCAGCCAAGGGTGACGAGTGCGACGGTACGGCGTTCAGGCATGGGCTCAAGACTACTTCGTCCCACTGACACCCCACGTCGAAGGGGTTGGCCGATCTTGGCCAACCCCTTCGCGGTGAAACCGAACGCGGCGAAACCGAACAGATCCTCAGCCGACCTGCGGGTCGCCCTTCGTGTAGGTCAGGCGCTCCACGGCGCCGGGCTGCCAGTCCTCGTCGATCTTCTTGCCGTTCACGTACAGCTGGATGGCCCCGGCGTCGCCGAGGACGAGGTTGATCTTCTCGCTGTCCTGGAAGGTCTTGGAGTCGCCCTGCTGGAGCAGTCCGTCGAAGAGCTTGCGGCCGTTGTGGTCCTTGGCGAGGATCCAGCTCTTGCCGTCGGCGGCGCTGATCTGCACGGTCACCTTGTCCTGGGGCGCCGCGGCGATGGCGCTGTCGGACGGCGTCGGCTTCGGGTCCTTGGCGGGCTTCTCGGACTTGGGCGTCGGGGCCTTGGTGGTGGCGGGCGTGGTGCCGTCGGCCACCTGCGTCGTCCCGCCGTCGTCGCCGCCCTTGAAGGCGGTGAACCCGACGAAGCCGACCACGGCGACGATCGCGGCGACCATGGCCGCGGTCCAGTTGGGTCCCCGGCGCTCGGGACGGATGCGTTCCGCCTCGAACAGCGGGGCGGCCGGGGTGGGGGCCGGACGTCCGCCGCCGTGATCGGCGGCGTACTGGTCCAGCAGCGGAGCCGGATCCAGATGGACGGCCTTGGCCAGGGTCCGGATGTGGCCCCGGGCGTACACGTCGCCACCACAGGGGGCGAAGTCGTCCGCCTCGATGGCGTGCACGATGGCGATGCGGACCCTGGTGGCGTTGCTGACGTCGTCGACGGTCAGCCCGGCCGCGATCCGCGCCTGTTTCAGGGCGTGGCCGACGGAGAGGCGGGCTTCCTGCCGGTCGTCTTCGAACGGACGCTCGTCTTCAGGGGAGTTGCCGATGGACACGGGGGCGCCTTTCGAGCGTTTGAGCCACCTGTGCTGAGGGTTCAGTCTAGGGGGGGTACGAAAGGGTGGGGCAACCGGGCGGTAGGACTTTGTACGCCATCGGTATGGCCGGACACGCCGATGGTGGGGCAGCAGCTTTTCGCTTCCCTCAACTTGACGTGCGGCGAAGGGAAACGGTTGCTCAATGATCCCTTACGGGTGAGTCACGATCGAACATCGGTGGCCGCACCCGTTTCGGGCTCCCCTCAAGCCTCCCCGCGGATCACCGCGAGCACTCCGTCCAGCTCGTCAGCCTTCACAAGAACATCACGAGCCTTGGAGCCCTCGCTCGGTCCGACGATCCCCCGGGACTCCATCAGGTCCATCAGCCGCCCGGCCTTCGCGAACCCGACCCGCAGCTTGCGCTGGAGCATGGACGTCGATCCGAACTGCGTGGAGACGACCAGCTCGGCCGCCTGGCACAGCAGATCGAGGTCGTCGCCGATCTCCTCGTCGATCTCCTTCTTCTGCTTCGTCCCTACGACGACGTCGTCCCGGAAGACCGGCGCCATCTGGTCCTTGCAGTGCTGGACGATCGCCGCGACCTCGTCCTCGGTCACGAAGGCGCCCTGCATACGGGTGGGCTTGTTGGCGCCCATCGGCAGGAAGAGCCCGTCGCCCTTGCCGATCAGCTTCTCGGCGCCCGGCTGGTCGAGGATGACCCGGGAGTCGGCGAGCGAGGAGGTGGCGAAGGCGAGCCGCGAGGGCACGTTCGCCTTGATCAGACCGGTGACGACGTCCACCGACGGCCGCTGGGTGGCGAGCACCAGATGGATGCCGGCCGCGCGCGCGAGCTGGGTGATGCGCACGATCGCGTCCTCGACGTCCCTGGGCGCGACCATCATCAGGTCGGCGAGCTCGTCGACGATCACCAGCAGATACGGGTAGGGCTGGAGCTCGCGCTCACTGCCCTCGGGCAGCTTGACCTTGCCGTTCCTGATGGCCTCGTTGAAGTCGTCGATGTGCCGGAACCCGTACGCGGCCAGGTCGTCGTACCGCAGGTCCATCTCGCGTACGACCCACTGGAGCGCCTCGGCGGCCCGCTTCGGGTTGGTGATGATCGGTGTGATCAGGTGCGGGATGCCCTCATAGGCCGTCAGCTCCACCCGCTTGGGGTCGACGAGGACCATGCGGACGTCCTCGGGCGTGGCGCGCACCATGATCGAGGTGATCAGGCAGTTGATGCACGAGGACTTACCCGAACCGGTGGCTCCGGCGACGAGCACGTGCGGCATCTTCGCCAGGTTGGCCATCACATAGCCGCCCTCGACGTCCTTGCCGAGCGCGACCAGCATCGGGTGCTCGTCCTCGGCGGCGGCCGCGAGCCGCAGCACGTCACCGAGGTTGACCATCTCCCGGTCGGTGTTGGGGATCTCGATGCCGACCGCGGACTTGCCGGGGATCGGGCTGATGATCCGCACGTCCGGGCTGGCGACGGCGTAGGCGATGTTCTTGGCCAGCGCGGTGATCCGCTCGACCTTCACGGCGGGTCCGAGCTCGACCTCGTAGCGTGTGACCGTCGGCCCGCGCGTGAAGCCGGTGACGGCGGCGTCGACCTTGAACTCGGTGAAGACGTTCGTCAGCGACGCGACTATGGCGTCGTTGGCCGCGCTGCGCGCCTTGCCCGGGCCACCGCGCTCCAGGAGGTCGAGCGAGGGCAGCGCATAGGTGATGTCACCCGACAGCTGGAGCTGCTCCGCGCGCGCGGGCAGCTCGCTCGGCGCCTCGGGAGCCGGCTTGGTGAGGTCGGCGACCTCGACCTTGAGCTTCTCCTGCTTGGGCTTCGCGTCCTGCTTGGGCCGTGCGGCGGGCACCGGTGTGGGCACCGGGGTCGTCTCCACCCGGTCGCCCACGCTCACGCCCTGGGTGAGGTCGGCGACCAGCGGCGAGGGCGGCAGGCCGTGCATGACCACGCCGTCCAGGTCTGCGGCGGCGGCCGCGGCGATGTCCACGGCGTCCATCTGCCGGTCCATCGCGGGCTGCGGCACCGCGGAGCGCCTGGGGCGGCCACGACGCTGCGAGAGGGCCTCCTGCTCGGCGCCGTCGGGGTCGTACGACTCGGGCGCGGGCCCGCGCCTGCGACCGCGCGCGGGCAGCGCCTCGCGCCACTGCTCGTCGTAGCGCTCGTCGTCCTCGGAGAGGTCGTCCCCGCCCGGGTCGGGCAGGATCCCGAGCCGCACCCCGAGCTCCCGCAGCCGCCGCGGGATGGCGTTGACCGGGGTGGCGGTGACGACGAGAAGGCCGAAGACGGTCAGCAGCACGAGCAGCGGTACGGCGAGTACCTCGCCCATGGTGTACGTCAGCGGGGTAGCCGCTCCCCAGCCGATGAGGCCGCCGGCGTCCCTTATGGCCTGCATGCCGTCGCTGCGGGCCGGCGAGCCGCACGCGATGTGGACCTGGCCGAGCACACCGATCAGGAGCGCCGACAGGCCGATCACGATCCGGCCGTTGGCCTCGGGCTTCTCGGGGTGCCGGATGAAGCGGACGGCGATGACCGCGAGCAGGATCGGCACGAGGAGGTCGAGCCGGCCGAAGGCGCCCGTCACGATGATCTCGACGAGGTCGCCGACGGGACCGCGCAGGTTGGACCAGGTGCCGGCGGCGACGATCAGGCCGAGGCCGAGCAGCAGGAGGGCCACGCCGTCCTTCCGGTGTGCGGGGTCGAGGTTCTTCGCGCCCTGCCCTATGCCGCGGAACACCGCGCCGACGGCATGGGCGAGACCGAGCCAGACGGCGCGGATGAGCCGGAGGACGCCACCGGTGGGACTGGGCGCGGGCCGCGGCGGCGCGGCCTTCTTCGCGGGGGCTTTCCTGGCGGCAGCCTTCGCCGGGGCCTTCTTGGCAGCGGCCTTCTTCGCCGGACCCTTCGCGGGAGCGGCAGCCTTCTTGGCGGGCTGCTTCTTGGCTGCGGAGGGACGTGAGGCCATGGGTGTGAGATTACCGGTGGAGAAGGCAACGGACACGTGTGCCCGGTGCTTCACCCGTTCGTGTCGCTTCTGGAGAGGCGCGGAACTGACGCATGCCGGAGGAGCAGGTGAATTGACGGATGCTCACCGGCGGTCCCGCGTCAGCTCTGCGAGGACACCGAGGAAGTGGGCCCGGTCCCGGGTTCCAGCGCGTCCAGCGCCCGCCGCAGCCCCGTGAGTTTGCGTTCGAGATGGGCCGCGGTGGCCACCGCGGCCGCGTCCGCGGACTCGTCGTCCAGTTGCTTGGACAGCGCCTCCGCCTGCTCCTCGACCGCCGCCAGGCGCGCCGACAGCTCGGCGAGCAGACCGGCCGGCTCCTTGGCGTCACCGACCGCGGCCTTGCCACCGCCCTCCAACTGGAGCCGCAGCAGCGCCGCCTGCTCTCGCAGCTGGCAGTTCTTCATGTAGAGCTCGACGAACACGGAGACCTTCGCGCGCAGCACCCACGGGTCGAAGGGCTTGGAGATGTAGTCCACCGCGCCGGCCGCGTAGCCCCTGAAGGTGTGGTGCGGTCCGTGGTTGATCGCGGTGAGGAAGATGATCGGGATGTCCCGGGTCCGCTCCCGCCGCTTGATGTGCGCCGCGGTCTCGAAGCCGTCCATGCCCGGCATCTGGACGTCCAGCAGAATCACCGCGAAGTCGTCCGTGAGCAGCGCTTTGAGCGCTTCCTCCCCGGACGATGCCCGCACCAGTGTCTGATCGAGCGCGGAGAGGATGGCCTCCAGCGCCAGCAGATTCTCCGGCCGGTCATCGACCAGGAGGATCTTGGCCTTCTGCACCATGGCCCGCCCTCCTCGCCCCGGATGTGCACCGGGTGCCGCCCCTGGGGACGACTCCCTTTCGCCGCCCGTCCTTGTGCCGGTCATCGTAGCCGCACCCTGTCTGTCGCCACACCCTGTCACCGCGATGTCACTGTGCACGTAGCACGAACGAAGCGGGAGACCAGAAGGTTCCCCGAATCCCGTAGTTCTACACGGCGTCGGGCACACTCAGTCAGCAACTCCGCGTGAACTTCGCTGATTCCCATCACTCCCCCCGCATCCACTGTTCCATCACCGACAGCAGATGATCGGGATCGACCGGCTTGGTCACGTAGTCGGAGGCGCCCGACTCGATCGCCTTCTCCCGGTCGCCCTTCATCGCCTTCGCGGTCAGCGCGATGATCGGCAGCCCCGCGAACTGCGGCATCCGGCGGATCGCCGTCGTCGTCGCGTAGCCGTCCATCTCCGGCATCATGATGTCCATCAGGACGACCGCCACGTCCTCGTGCTGCTCCAGGACCTCGATGCCCTCACGGCCGTTCTCCGCGTAGAGCACCGACAGTCCGTGCTGTTCGAGGACGCTGGTGAGCGCGAACACGTTGCGGATGTCGTCGTCGACGATCAGCACCTTCTCCCCGCCGAACCGGATGCCCCGGCGCGGCTGCGGCGCCGTCTGGTGCTCCACCGCCGACCACTGGTCCGGCTGTCCGATCCGCTGTTCGAGGGCGGGCGCGGTCCTGCGACGGCGCCGGAACAGCGCCGCGGCGCCGTTCTGCGTCTCCTGGTACGACTTCACCTCGGCCGGCGTCTCGACCTCGGTGCCGGACAGCCCGTTCTCCGCCCTGGACGCCACCAGATCGCCGGCCTCCAGGGCGGGCATGGACTGCTGGTAGCCCTGCGGCGGCAGTTCGCTGGGGTGCAGCGGCAAATACAGCGTGAAGGTCGATCCGCGGCCCGGCTCGCTCTGCGCGTGGATCTCACCGCCGAGCAGCTGCGCGATCTCCCGCGAGATCGACAGCCCGAGACCGGTGCCGCCGTACTTGCGGCTGGTCGTGCCGTCGGCCTGCTTGAACGCCTCGAAGATCACCCGCATCTTGCTGGCCGCGATACCGATGCCGGTGTCGGTCACCGAGAACGCGATCAGGTCGGCGTCCGCGTCACGCAGCGAACCGGCCTCCAGCAGCTGCTCCCGGATCGCCACCGGCACATCCCGCCCGGCGGGCCTGATGACCAGCTCGACGGCCCCGGAGTCGGTGAACTTCACCGCGTTGGACAGCAGGTTGCGCAGCACCTGGAGGAGGCGCTGCTCGTCGGTGTGCAGCGTGGCGGGCAGCTCGGGCGAGACCCGTACGGACAGGTCCAGCCCCTTCTCCGCGGTCAGCGGCCGGAAGGTGGCCTCCACGTAGTCCACGAGCTGCACGAGCGCGATACGCGTCGGGGAGACGTCCATCTTGCCCGCCTCGACCTTAGAGAGGTCGAGAATGTCGTTGATCAGCTGGAGCAGGTCGGAGCCCGCCCCATGGATGGTCTCGGCGAACTCGACCTGCTTCGGGGTGAGGTTGGAGTCCGCGTTGTCGGCGAGCAGCTTGGCGAGGATCAGCAGCGAGTTGAGCGGCGTACGCAGCTCGTGCGACATGTTGGCCAGGAACTCGCTCTTGTACCGCATCGATACGGCCAGTTGCTCGGCGCGCTCCTCCAGGACCTGCCGCGCCTCCTCGATCTCGGTGTTCTTCACCTCGATGTCGCGGTTCTGCTGGGCCAGCAGCTCGGCCTTCTCCTCCAGTTCGGCGTTGGACGCCTGGAGGGCCTTCTGCCGGTTCTCCAACTCCGCCGACCGCTCCCTGAGCTGCTCGGTGAGCTCCTGCGACTGCTTCAGCAGCACCTCCGTCTTGGTGTTGACGGAGATGGTGTTGACGCTGGTCGCGATCATCTCGGCGATCTGGTTGAGGAAGTCCTTCTGGATCTGCGTAAAGGGGGTGAAGGAAGCCAGCTCGATGACACCGAGCACCTTGCCCTCGAACAGCACCGGGAGGACGATCACTTGCGCGGGCGGCGCCTCTCCGAGACCGGAGGAGATCTTCAGATAGCCGCTGGGCGCGTTCTCCACCAGGATCGTGCGCTTCTCCTCGGCGGCCGTCCCGATGAGCGCCTCACCCGGCCGGAACGACGTCGGCATGGAGCCCATCGAGTAGCCGTACGACCCGAGCATCCGCAGTTCGTACTGGTCCTCTGCCTCGGCGCTCATGTCCTTGCCGTCCAGGAGCGGCATCGCGACGAAGAACGCGCCGTGCTGCGCGGTCACCACCGGGGTCAGCTCGCTCATGATCAGCGAGGCCACGTCCTCCAGGTCCCGGCGGCCCTGCATGAGCGCCGAGATACGGGCCAGGTTGCCCTTGAGCCAGTCCTGCTCCTTGTTGGCGATCGTGGTGTCGCGCAGGTTGGCGATCATCTTGTTGATGTAGTCCTGGAGCTCCTGGATCTCGCCGGACGCGTCCACGTCGATCTTCAGGTTCAGGTCGCCCCGGGTCACCGCGGTCGCCACGCGCGCGATGGCGCGCACCTGGCGGGTCAGGTTTCCTGCCATTTCATTCACGGACTCGGTGAGGTCGCGCCAGGTGCCGTCGACGTCCCGCACGCGTGCCTGTCCGCCGAGCTGTCCTTCGGTACCCACCTCGCGGGCCACTCGGGTGACCTCCTCGGCGAAGGAGGACAGCTGGTCGACCATCGTGTTGATGGTGGTCTTCAGCTCCAGGATCTCGCCGCGGGCGTCGATGTCGATCTTCTTCGTCAGGTCACCCTTGGCGATGGCCGTGGTCACCATGGCGATGTTCCGCACCTGACCGGTCAGGTTGGACGCCATCTGGTTCACCGACTCGGTGAGGTCCTTCCAGGTGCCGGCCACACCGGGCACCCGCGCCTGCCCGCCCAGGATGCCGTCCGTGCCCACCTCGCGGGCCACCTTGGTGACCTGGTCGGCGAACGAACTCAGCGTCTTCACCATGGTGTTGAAGGTGTCGGCGAGCTGCGCGACCTCGCCGCGCGCCTCGATCGTCACCGTCCGCGTCAGGTCACCGTTGGCGACTGCGTTCGCGACCTGGGAGATGTTGCGCACCTGCATGGTCAGGTTGTTGGCCATCAGGTTCACGTTGTCGCTGAGGTCCTTCCAGATGCCCGTGACACCCGGAACCCGCGCCTGGCCGCCCAGCTGGCCCTCGGTGCCCACCTCACGGGCCACCCGGGTCACCTGCTCGGCGAAGGACGACAACTGGTCGACCATCGTGTTGACGGTGGTGACGAGTTCGAGGATCTCGCCCTTGGCGTCGACGGTGATCTTCTTGGAGAGATCGCCCTTGGCGACCGCGGTGGTGACCTCGGCGATGTTGCGCACCTGAATGGTCAGGTTGTTCGCCATGAAGTTCACGGACTGCGTGAGGTCCTTCCAGGTGCCAGAGACACCCTGCACCTCCGCCTGGCCGCCGAGGATGCCCTCGGTGCCCACCTCACGGGCCACCCGCGTCACCTGGTCGGCGAAGCTGGAGAGCTGGTCCACCATCGTGTTCAGGGTGTTCTTCAGCTCCAGGATCTCGCCCCGGGCGTCCACGTCGATCTTCTGCGACAGGTCACCCCGGGCCACCGCGGTGGCCACCTGGGCGATGTTCCGGACCTGGGCAGTAAGGTTTCCTGCCATTCCGTTCACGGAGTCGGTCAGGTCCCGCCACACACCGGCGACGCCGGGTACCTGCGCCTGTCCGCCGAGACGGCCCTCGGTACCCACCTCGCGGGCCACCCGGGTCACCTGGTCGGCGAAGGCGGAGAGCTGGTCGACCATCGTGTTGATGGTGTTCTTCAGCTCCAGGATCTCGCCCCGGGCGTCCACGTCGATCTTCTGCGACAGGTCACCCCGGGCCACCGCGGTCGTCACCTGGGCGATCTGCCGCACCTGGGAGGTGAGGTTGCCACCCATGAAGTTGACGGAGTCGGTGAGCTCCTTCCAGGTTCCGGAGACCCCGGGCACGACGGCCTGCCCGCCGAGGCGCCCCTCGGTGCCCACGTCCCGGGCCATCCGCGTCACCTGGTCGGCGAAGGCGGACAGCTGGTCGACCATCGTGTTCACGGTGTTCTTCAGCTGGAGCATCTCGCCGGAGACGTCCACGGTGACCTTCTGCGACAGATCACCGTTGGCCACCGCCGTCGTCACCTGGGCGATGTTCCTCACCTGTCCGGTGAGGTTGCGGAACGCGGTGTTGACGGAGTCGGTGAGGTCCTTCCAGGTACCGGCGGCCCCGGGCACCTGCGCCTGACCGCCCAGCTCACCCTCGACGCCGATCTCGCGCGCCACGCGCGTGACCTCGGCACCGAACGCCGACAGCTGGTCCACCATGCCGTTGACGGTGTTCTTCAGCTCCAGCATCTCGCCGGCCACGTCCACGGTGACCTTCTGCGACAGATCACCGTTGGCCACGGCCGTGGTCACCGCGGCGATGTCCCGCACCTGGGTGGTGAGGTTCCGGAAGACCGTGTTCACCGAATCGGTGAGGTCCTTCCACGTCCCCGCCGCACCCGGCACGTTCGCCTGCCCGCCGAGCTGTCCCTCGGCACCGACCTCGTTGGCCACGCGCGTGACCTCGTCCGCGAAGATCCGCAGCGTCTCGGTCATCTGGTTGATCGTGTCGGCGAGCTGCGCGACCTCGCCGCGTGCGGAGACCGTCACCTTCTGCGACAGGTCACCACTGGCGACCGCGGTCGTCACCTGGGCGATCCCACGCACCTGGGCCGTCAGGTTGCCGGCCATCAGGTTCACCGAATCGGTGAGGTCCTTCCACACACCGGCCACACCCGGCACCTGCGCCTGGCCGCCGAGCTCACCCTCGACACCCACCTCGCGCGCGACGCGGGTCACCTCGGAGGAGAAGGAGGAGAGCTGGTCCACCATCGTGTTGACGGTGTTCTTCAGCTCCAGCATCTCGCCGGCCACATGCACCGTGACCTTGCGGGACAGGTCACCCTTGGCGACCGCCGTGGTCACCAGGGCGATGTCCCGCACCTGGGCCGTCAGCCGGTAGGCCATCGTGTTGACGGACTCGGTCAGGTCCTTCCAGGAACCCGACATGCCCCGCACGCGTGCCTGCCCGCCGAGCTTGCCCTCGGTGCCGACCTCACTGGCCACCCGCGTGACCTCGTCGGTGAAGGTCGAGAGCTGATCGACAAGGTTGTTTACAGTCCGCCCGACCTTCAGGAACTCCCCGCGCAGCGGATGCCCCGTCCCGTCCGGCGCCTGGGTCCTGAGCTCCATGCGGGGCGACAGATCGCCCTCCGCGACCGCCGAGAGCACCCGGCCGACCTCGGAGACGGGCCGTACGAGATCGTCCACCAGCGCGTTGGAGGCGTCGATGGCGGCCGCCCAGGAGCCCTCGCAGGCACCTGTTTCCAGCCTTTCCGTGAGCTTGCCCTCACGGCCCACCATGCGCCGCACCCGCGACAGCTCACCCGTCAGGTGCAGATTGCGGTCGGCCACCTCGTTGAAAACAGCCGCGATCTCCGACATCACGCCGTCGCCGGACACCGTGAGCCGCTTGCGGAAGTTTCCGTCCCGCATGGAGACCAGCGCGGCCAGCAGCCGGTTCAGGGCGGCTGTGTCCACCGCGGTGGTCCCATTGCGTGGTTTGCGCTGGTTGCTCGGGGACTGTCCGCCTTTCGCGCGCGTCTCAGTGCCCCGCGTCGCTGCGCCAGACTCCACTGTGTCCCTCCCGCAGGGGTCGACCGTTACTGCTGTGCTCGGGTGGTACCGCGCGGCATACCGGTTGCTGCCGCGTGCTCCTGCTTACTACAGCGATATTTCAACCGGGCGTGCAAAGCCGCACCACGGGCTGCTGCCCGCCTCACGCGGTAGGCACTCGGCCTGCCCGAACCTTCTTCAGGAGCCTGCCCAGTGTTTCACCCTGGTTGAACCCGGCCATAACAGTTCGGCAGCTTCGCACATCGTCCGCACACCCTCCGGACGGAAACACTGCAGACCGGCATCCGCACGACCGTCGAAGGTAAGTAACCTTGCATGCGGCTGTCCAGCCGAGCCGGTCCGTCCGGCCTGGGCGGTGGCACGAGCACGAGCGGGCATCGGAGGGCGGCCGCACACATGACCACCGGACTGATCCCCGGGGGACAGAACCCGGACCCCAGGCCGACGGGCGGTCTGCCGCAGCAGCGGCACCAGCCGGTCGGCCAGGCAGCCCTGCACGTCGACAACCGGTCGAGGAGTTCTGTGATCACCGCGCGCGCGGCCGCCAGCTTCGAGCCCGTCGGACGATCGGTGGCGACAGCCCGGTCCTTCGTCCGCGACACCCTCCAGGGCTGGGGCTTCGCCGACATCGTCGACGACGCGGTCGTCCTGACCAGCGAACTCGTCACCAATGCCGTCGTCCACGCGGGCACCTCCGCGGACGTTCTGTGCCTGCGCAGTGACGAAGGTGTACGGATCGAGGTGGCCGACCGCTACCCCGAGCGCGAGATCCCCCTCCAGGGCCAGGCCGTCACCATGGGCAACCTGGACCGCGAGGGCGGCCGCGGCCTCCAGCTCTGCGCCGCGCTCGCCAGCCGCTGGGGCGTCGAGTACACCCCCACCCACAAACAGGTCTGGTTCCGGCTCGACCTCCCCGAACGCCCGGTCGGCACCCGTACGGCCGGTCCGTCACTGCCCGCCGACCTCCTCCCGCTGGCCGACGGCCGCGTCCGCGTCGCCGTCGTCCAGATCGACCGCACCTGCGCCATCACTTCGTGGAACGAGGACGCCGAGGAGCTCTTCGGTTACGCCGCCGAACAGGTGATCGGCAAGCCGCTCACCGACCTCGCGGCCTGGCCGCACACCCCCGGCACCGGCACCGGCATCGCCGAGGCCCTCCAACTCTCGCGCTGGGAAGGCAGTTACGGCATCAGGGCCGCCAACGGCCGCGTCACTTCGGTGTACGCCTCCCACCTGCGCGTCCGCGACACCGGCGGCGAGCCCTCCACGGTCTGCCTCCTGGTCCGTGACCACGAACGGGCCGTACTCCAGACCCCGTTGCGCGTCGCCGCCTCCGACACCACCTCGTCCTCCGACGGCCAGAGCACCGACCCCTTCGAGGTGTTCATCGGCTCCCCCGCCCCGGACGACCTCGACGGCCTCCTCCAGCGCACGGTCGAACGCGCCCGGGACATGCTCGACGGCGACTCCGCCTTCCTGCTCCTCGCGACCGACGACGAGACGGAGCTGGAGGTCCGCGCCTCCACCGGCCTGCCCTCCGCCCGCCAGCGCTTCGCGCGCGTGCCCGTCGAGGCGGGCCCCGGCCGGTACGGCTCCGCCCGCATGCCGGCCGTCCACGACGACCTGTCGGCCGTTCCGGGCGCCGTACCGCTCCTGAACGGCACCGGGATGCGCTCGGTCGTCACCGTCCCCCTGAAGGTCGAGGGCCGCCTCACCGGCTCCCTGGGCGTGGCCGCGGAAGCCCCCGGCAGATACTCCAACGAAGAGGCCCTGCGCCTCCAATTCGCTGCCGACCGCATCGCGTTGGCCGTCGAGTCGGCCCGCCTGGGCGAGCTGGAGCGCCTGCGCCGCGGCTCCCTGAGCTTCCTCGTCGAGGCGTCCGACCTCCTCGCGGGCACCCTGGACCGCGACCAGACGCTGGCTCTGATGGCCCAGATGACCGTCCCGACCCTGGCCACCTGGTGCGCGGTCTACACGATCGCCGACCAGGCCTCCGAGCCCTATCTGTCGTACGTCCTGCACGAGGACGAGGAACTCATCGACGGCATCAAGTCGTTGCTGTCGAAGGTCCAGCCCCCGGACCCGGTTCCCACGCCGGGCGCCCGCGTCTGGTCGGCCCCCGGCGAGGCCGCCCACCAGGCGGCCCTGCGCAGCTCCATGCGCAGCCTCGGCCTCAGCGGCGCCCCCACCCACCAGCTCGCCTCCGGAATCGGCCCCACGCTCGCCACAGCCTCCGCGGTGGGCGGCGAGACCGTCGTGCTCCCCCTGGTCGCCCGCAACCGCGTCATCGGCATGCTGACCCTCGGCAAGCCCACGGACGAACACTTCCGCCAGGAAATCCTGGAACTGGCCGAGGACTTGAGCCGCCGGGCCGCCCTCGCCCTGGACAACGCCCGCCTCTACTCCGAGCGCACCGCGATCAGCCAGTCCCTCCAGCGCAGCCTCCTGCCCCCCGAGCTTCCCGAGATCGACGGCGTCGAGGTCGAGGTCATCTACCGCGCGGCCGGCGAGGGCAACGAGGTCGGCGGCGACTTCTACGACGTCTTCCCCATCAGCGACGGCGCCTACGGCTTCGCCATCGGCGACGTCTGCGGTACGGGCCCGAACGCGGCGGCGGTCACCGGCCTCGCCCGGCACGCCCTGCGCCTCCTCGCCAGGGAGGGCCTGAGCGGCCCCGCGGTCCTGGAGCGTCTGAACTCCGCGATCCTCGACGAGGGAGCCCGCAGCCGCTTCCTGACCCTGCTCTACGGCGAGTTGTGGCCACAGGAGGACGGCAGCGCCCACCTGAAGGTCGTCTGCGCCGGCCACCCGCTCCCGCTCCGCCTGCGCCAGGACGGCACCGTCGAACCGGCCGCCGAACCCCAGCCGCTCCTCGGCGTCATGGAGGACCTGGAGCTCTACGAGCAGGCGGTCACCCTCGACCCGGGCGATGTCCTCCTCTGTGTCACCGACGGCGTCACGGAACGCCGGGAGGGCACCCGCATGCTGGGCGACGACGGCCTCGCGGACGTCCTGACCACCTGCACGGGTCTGACGGCCGGCGCGGTCGCGGCCCGCATCATGCGCGCGGTCGAGCGCTTCGCCTCCGACGCCCCGTCCGACGACATGGCGATCCTGGCGATGCGCGTCCCGGGCCTCCACAAGGAC